>DATGCB010000371.1:0-11222 GCA_035312365.1 Eudoraea sp.
TACATTCTATCATCCCTCGGAATGGCCTGGATAACATGGTCTTCGATCAAATCCCCATCAATATCGATATTGATCTCGGTCAGTACATCCTCATCAAATTCACCAAACGCCAAATCCGGAAGCACATTGGATTGTAAATCAACCACGAAGGTTGTACTGTTCGACCCTTCTGAAGGTTCAAAAGCAAAAAAGTCGGCAATATCCGCAGTTGTTCCCATTGAAGAAGGGGCGTCAATGTGGTCTGCGGCGACCAAAATACTACCGGCCGCTATTAAAGCACCCAGTCCCCATAATAATTTTGTTTTTCTCATCTTAATGTAATTTTTAAATTTTGGATTCACACTTACCTACGGGGTAATGCCCGGGGGGTTTGGTCCTGAATGTTAATATTTTGTTAAAGAAGTTTACGGCCTTTATTGCGGGGGTAGTACAAAATGATTGGCAACTAGGAATATTCTTATATTTTAAGCTATTTTTGATTTCTAATACACCTGATCAATGAACCCATCCGCTGCGGGTTGGATAAACAAATTCGGATCCATTGTCAAAGGCAATGATCAGGATTATGTGAATTTTCAAGATCTTTACTCCGGCCTTAAGAAGACGGGATTTGTTTACGGGATTAATATCAAAATTCCACGCTTTATCCCGGTGATGCATCATCTGTCAGAAGATGAAAAGGCGAAGATCAACCTGCTAATCGGCCTCTATTACACCTATGAGTTTGAAAGGCCCGAATCTGATTTTCAGACATTTCTCGGGGAAATTTTCAATTTTTACAAAGCTTTGGACATCGGCAGCAATTCCTTTCTCGGCAAAATTCTCACCGGAAAAAAGACCTCTTCCCAATTGGAGAAGCTGATAGATACACGCGTCTACCTGGAAGATAACCTGATCAGTAAAACATTTAACCGTATCATCACCAATTCCCTTTTGTTTATAGATGTGCTTACATTTAAGAAGTATCTGGAAGATGAAGGCGAAATCAAGCAACATGCCCAGGAACTGGAGTATATCACCATCAATGTTACCTTTCATGCATTGTATTCCAAGGAAAAAAATAAAAGTGACGAAAGACTGGCACAATTATTCGGGTCATCTCTGACCTATATTTCCGTAGAGGATCAAAGTTTTGACGGATCTTACAGAGACCAATTATTATACCACCCCTCGTTATGGGAGAAGCGCTATTTTCTGGATGTGGCCTGCCTTACCGTATGGGAAGATAAAAAATTGGAATACCAGGAATCTGAATTTATCTTCGGCCTTGGTAAAGATCTTGGTCTTGACAAAGAACAGATTGAACTTGCTATCGAAGAAATTACTTCCTTTTTCATAATGAATGGCAAAAGTATCCCTTTTTTAAAAGACAGTAATTTAGCCATTCAATTTTATGACAGTATGTCCAAGGTGGTCAATAAATTAATTCTAAGAAATAGCAGGAGATTGCAGATGGAACTTTCAGAAAGTAAAGAATTAATGGCTTTGATTACCAAGTCTACCATAAAGGACCTTAGTGTTGAAGAGAAGAAAAAGGTACAAGATCAACTGTTGGATATTTTTAAAAGCATCCCTTCACTGGCCATCTTTATGTTACCCGGGGGAGCCGTATTGCTTCCGATCTTTATTAAACTTATCCCACAATTATTACCCTCCGCATTTGACGAAAACAGAATTGAAAAAAAAGGTGCAAACCCTGATAAAAACCACTATAAGAAAAATCTATAGGCAACATTATATATTTGTTTATCAGAGTTATAGCATATTTTACTCTAACCATAACTTAAAATCCTGAACCCGTTCCCTACTGACAATTATTTCCTGCTCATTAAAGTGCTTGAGTATAATTTTTAAACGGGAATTGGAATAGGAAATAATGTCTTTAATATAGCTGATATTCACGTAAAATTTCCGGCTGACCCTAAAGAATTTTTTTGGTTCCAACTCGGATTCCAGATGTTCCAGGGTGGTGTCGAGCAGGTAATTTCTGCCATCAAAAGTGGCGGCATACGTTCCTTTGTTCTCACTGTAAAAGCACTCGATCTCGTCCGCATTGATGATCTTAATATGTTGCCCTACCCTGGCGGTAAACCTTTTTTTATATTCCCTTTCCAGCGGGTTGACCAATAATTTTTTAATGTCCTCAAAATCCAGGGTCCATTTCTTGTCCGTGATGGTCAGATTCTGATACTTTTTAACGGCAGCATCCAGTTCCTCGTCATCGATAGGTTTAAGCAGGTAATCAATACTGTTTAATTTAAAAGCCTGCAGGGCATATTCGTCATAAGCCGTGGTAAAAATAATGGCGCTATGCACCTCAACTTCCTGGAATATTTCAAAGGACAGGCCATCAGACAACTGGATGTCGAGAAAAATAAGATCCGGATGATCATTGTCAAGAAACCAGGCAACAGATTCCCTGACAGAATGCAACATGGTGGATACCTCAACATTCAAATCTGCCAGCAGGCGTGCTAACCTCCTTGCGGCCGGCCTTTCATCTTCTATGATCAATACTTTCATTTTTAACTATGATTTACGGTTTAGTGGTCCTTAAAACTCAGTCCCAAAATGTTTTGCCTTCCTCTTCTTCCTGCTCCATATACCTCTGAATCTGTTTTTCTTCCCAGTCCCCGATAAACTTAAATCGATGACGATGTACGTAGATGGCGTGTATTACCAGCCCAATGCCCCACAGTACCGGGGTTATCAGAAAATTCAACGACAACCAATCCATAAAATGGACATCCTCGGATATACCCTCGGCAGTGATGAATTTAAAAACATCGGCTCGGATTAGAAATAATACAATATTGACGATGACAAACGCTTTCACATGGTTATAAAAGCCCTTGATCTCCCCGACCCTTTTCTTTGCACGCCTTAATTTTTCCAAATATGCTTCCTCTGTTTCCATTATTTAAATTTATCGGCTTCCCTTCGCTCTTTTTCCAAATACTTCTGAATTTGCCTTTCTTCCCAATTTTTACCGAAAAAAGGATTAAAGTTAAAGGCCTTGATCCCATGAAATGCCAACCCAAGACCCCAG
Source organism: Eudoraea sp. (assembly GCA_035312365.1). Lineage (GTDB taxonomy): Bacteria > Bacteroidota > Bacteroidia > Flavobacteriales > Flavobacteriaceae > JAFMPW01. The sequence goes on from DATGCB010000371.1 coordinate 3,050, forward strand.
AAAATGGGCATAAAGAAATGGCCCCATTCCCAAAAACCTTCTCCGTCCCTGGAGGATGCAATGTAAATCTGGATCTGAAAGATGCCATTCACCAACAGATAGACCGCCAGGTGTACATAGAATCCCTTCATCTTATCTACTCTTTTTTTTACCCGCCTCAATTTCTCGGGGTCATAATGATCTTTGATTCCCATATTTAATTTCTATACATTTTTTCTCTGTTTTTATTCCCATCGCGATTTATGTTCTTCGTCCTCCATAAATTCGCGGATCTTCCGTTGTTCCCAATCCTTCCCGAAAAACGGATTTAAATTAAAAATTTTAAGTGCGTGAAAAAACAACCCTATTCCCCAGCCGAATGCTACCCATAAGAACCACATATAGCTCCATCCGTCTGCCCAGTAATTAATGACCGCCAAAACGGATACTACGATGACATATGAAGTCAGGTTTCCATAAAACTTTCTGAGTTGTTCTACCCTTTCTTTGGCCCTAAAATATTTGGTTTCTTTGTTGTAGTCCTTCACGATTGCCAATTTATTTTCCATTGCTGCTGTCTTTGATTTATAGGTCAAAGGTTAAAAACAACGGGGTCTGTTTATAATTTTTTGTTCTGATCTGTAGTTTCCCGGGGATGAATTGCCATTTTTTACCATTGTTTATTACAGGTTTAAAATTCATCCTTGTCCATTAATTCCTTTATTTTCTTTTCCTCCCAACGCTTTCCCCAGAACGGATTGTATCCAAAAGCTTCCAGGCCGTGCATGGTAAGGCCAAAACCCCATCCAAAAATTGGGAAAAGAACCCAGGGAAAATCAGTGGTTCTGAAGTTCAGCCAAACCAGGAATGGGATTACAATACAATAGGCTGTCAGATTGCCATAAAATCCCTTTATGGCCTCCACGCGTTCCTTTGCTTTTTGATAGCGTTTATCTTCTATATACGTTTGCTGTGTTTGCATGCCTGATATTTTTTTTGTTAACAGGGGGATGGATACACTAAAATCCTTCTCCGTTTTGTCAATTATAACTTCTCTGTCCGATAAGATGTGATAGCGTTGCTGAATGTTTTTCAGCCCCACACCACTGCTCTTTTTCAGTACTTGTTTTTCCTGTAGATTATTGGTAATCACGAGCATTCCCTTGTTTTCGGTTACCCGTATATGCAGGGGTTTGGATGCTGTAACAACGTTGTGTTTCACCGCATTTTCCAGGAGTAGCTGCAATGAAAGCGGAACTATTTTCGCATCTGGGTTGTTGCATTGTTCAGGGATCTCAAAAATAATGCTGTCCTCAAATCTCATTTTCAACAGGCGCACATAGGTCCTGGCAAAATCCAGTTCCTCGCCCACACTTACCAAATCCTTGTTTTTTTGCTCCAGGACATACCGGTATACCTTAGACAATGATGTGGTAAACTTTTGCGCCTGACCTGGATCTTCTTCAATCAAACTGGTTAAAACATTAAGGCTGTTAAAGAGAAAATGGGGATCCAGTTGGTTCTTCAGGGCATCGAATTTGGCAGAAGCCGTCCCCGCAATTATTTTCTGTTCTTTGACCTTGCCCTCCTGCCAGTTTTTATAGAAATAAAAGGCGTGGAAAAATACAGATACCACGATCGTTATAAGCAGAGTAATGACATAATAAACAACGGTCTCCCCGGCGACAAACTCTTCCCAACTCTCCCCTTTAAAACCCATGCTGATCAATATCCGGATCCAGAATATGCCCAGCATGGTTAAAATGATACTGCCCAATGCCCCGATGAGGAGTCTGTATCTGGCATATTTTTTCCAGATCACTCTGTGATTCAGATAATCAAAATAAGTCCCATTTATGAATGTCAGGACAATGGCGTATATCATATAATTGCCAATCTCAGAGAATAATGAGCTGTCTAAACTCACAGCCCTTCCCGATAGTACCTGAATACCTATGAAAATGAGCGCAAGGATGGCTCCGATTGCTATTCCCATAAACAATGTCTTCCCGAGATACCTCATCATTAAACGTTTCTAAATTTAGTCCTTCTGCACTTCCTTACCGCAATTTTCAAGGACCATCTGAGCCCTGTCCTGGCCCCAGTTGGGATGAAATTGCGATTCAGGTTTAAAAGTAGCAAAAAGTTCCATGGCCCTTTCAATATCTTTGCAATACGGCGTGATGTCCTTCCCAAAATACCTAGCGGATCCCATGTCCCACTCTGCCTTCGAAAAGATCACCCTTGGGTTATCAGGAGCAAGTTCCAGGGCACTTGCATAAAGCGCCGTGTTTTTTCCGGATAGGGTCATACCGTACCTGGCCCCGTCAAAAGCGACCCAGGCAGTATTAATCATCGCCTGCTGAACCAGAATTTCAGGATTGTCAGGGGAGATGGCCTTTGCCAGGTCTATAAACTCCTGTGCCTTTCCCAATTGTTGTGTCAGTCTTTCCTCATCCTTCTCTCCGAAAGAGATAATTGTATTGATCTGCGCCACGTAATAAGGTGGTAACCAATTATCCATTTCAGCCATGGCAATTCGCTCAAAGAGATTTGCAGCTTCCTTTGGTTGATTATTTCCCCAGAGTTCAAAGGCTTTTTGCATTCCGCGGGTGTACTGATCCTGTGCAACTCCCAGAGCACTGATCAATAAGGCTGTCATTAATACAATTTTCTTCATTCGTTTATATTTTATTTAGTTTGGGACAAATTTGGACTATCTTTTATCGCATCAAAAAAAAGAAAGAGCGAGTTGTCAAAATTGCGGAGTGGATTGTAATCTTCCTGCGGTTTCTCCAATAAGCAATCTAAAATCTATGCATTTCATGAAAGCCTCCCTGTTTGTGGTTTTTTTTCTCCTGTATACCATGGGTTATTCGCAAAGGCCTGTTGCCATAAAAAATGGAAAATTCTTTGAATATTCCGGAAATCAGATGATGTATGGAGGAGCATCGGAATCCGAACACTTTGTGATCAATAATCTTGAGTTGGTAAAGGAGCAGTTTCACTATGGCCTGGGAAGGGAAAGATTTCCTGCATTGCTGGAACCAAAGTTCCAGTCTGTCGCGGATGCCGAAAGCAAGTGGAAGGACACCGATCGTTTTTTAGTGGCGCACAAAGGCGGGGAAGTGAAAGCCTACTCAATCGCGGATCTGACGCGACATGAAGTGGTCAACGACGTCATTGACGGGGATCCTGTTTTTGCGGCCTATTGCATTTTGGCAGATCTGGGAGCCATCTATAAAAGGACCTATGGCGATACCGTTCTCACTTTTGCTGTAAGCGGTTATACCTATTACGATCCCGGGGTCTGGAATGGGCTCGATGGTTTTATTCTCTGGGATCGGGAAACAGAAAGCCTGTGGTGGCCTTTGATCGACCGGGCTGTTTCAGGTGCATTAAAAGGGGTTTCCCTACGAAAGCTGGAGGACTCCTTTTGGGAAGATACCACCTGGGGAACCATTAGGACCAGATATCCCTCTGCCAGGGTTCTTATTTCCAATCAGGCCTTTGAACGCCCGAAAAGCTGGAAAAAATATACTGACGTAACCGAAATAGTAAAGAATTACGGGAATTAGGGTCATCAACATTCGGCCAGATCAAACGAAAATACCGGATCGATGATATTTTTGTTTTAACTTGCCGGCCATCAATCGCATTGCTATGTACATCCCGCACAGGTACCAAAATGAAAATCTTGAAGAGGTCAGGGACTTTTTAAGGGAAAATGCTTTTGCCATCCTGATTAACCAGGTAGAAGGCAGGCCCTGGGCCACTCATATCCCTTTGGAACTAGAGGTTGATCATAACGGCAGTGACGTCCTTGTCGGTCATATAGCCCGGGCCAATCCTCAATGGAAGAGTTTTGAGGAACATCCCGGGGTACTTTGTATTTTTCATGGCCCCCACAGCTATATTTCCTCGACCTGGTATGCACGGGAGGAAGTACCTACCTGGAATTATATTTCGGTTCACATTTACGGAACCCTTGAAATCCTGGATGAAGGGGCCGTGCTGGAATCCCTGCATGCCCTGGTGGACAAGTATGAGCAGAACTCAAAGAACCCCCTCTCGATCCATGACCTTTCAGAACGAACGATGCGGCAGATCAAAGGTATCGTGGGATTTAAGATCAGGATCCATGAAATCCAGGCGGCTTATAAGCTTTCCCAGGGCAGGGAAGAAGATCATCCTCAGATCATAAAAGAACTGGAAAAGAGGGGGGCCGGTTCCACGCAGATCGCCGGGGCCATGAAAAAGAAATAAAAGGAATCCCATCAACATAAAACCTGAAGTTCCGGAACTTCAGGTTCTACTATTTATAACTGCGACTTTTGGATGGTCCCGGCCATCTGATTAGCTTCTTACCGGACTTTTCGGATCAACCTTGCCATATTTACAAATTTCATATCACGGGCGGCAAGGCCATCTTGCATGGCTTTGGTTTGTTGGGGAGTCATCCCCTCATTAAAATTAATGTTCTGGTTCAAAGCTTCCTTGAAGTCAGCATACATATTTACGGTAATATGGGAGGCATAGGTTGCGCTTCCTATAGGAGACATAAATCTGAGCAGGGCCCATGAACGCTTTTGATCAGCGTCGACCGCTTTTTGATGGAGTGGTTTAAAAACTTCCATTTCTGCCTTTTCATAGGTGCTGTAATTCTCGAGTGCTACTTTCATAAAATCAATAGAAGCTACCGTGCCTATGGGCATTTCAAAATCATCGTCAGTAGTTGCGACCTCCTCCAGAAAGATCCGTACGGCCAAATCCCTTGATTTAGCGGTTGCATTAAATTTCTTGTTGAGCTCGTCTTCCGACATATTGGGATAAGCTGCCTGCAGGGCTTCCTGGAACCCTCCACCCTCAAACATCTTCACCGGATCATTATACAGGTTCACGGTAAGGTATTGAAAATTCTGGTCTTCGCCCCCAGGTGCCAGCGCCCAAAGGTCCCAACCGATAATTGTTCCATTTTTTACCCGCTGTTCATGTATTTTCTCCCAAAAGCTTTCGGTTTCAGCATAGGCGTTCTCCTGTTCGTTGTCCACTCTCATAAATTCAAAAACCAGGTAGAGTTTTTCCTGGGCAATCCCCGTGTTGCATAACAACAACATCGTGATCATCATGAGTAATTGTTTCATGTCAATAGATTTAAAGATTAATAATTGGTTGTAAATATTTTTTAACCCTTATGATAATGTTCCCATTTGATAACAAAAACAATCAGATGGTCTGTATACGACTCAGCAGGGGTTCCTTATGTGATTTACTGAGGGGGATAACTTTTCGTTTGATTTCAAGATGACTATCGGCGACCACATCCAATTTTGAGATATTCACCATATAGGACCTGTGCACCCTGACAAAACTGCTGGCGGGAAGTTTTCTTTCCATGGTTTTAAGCGTACTGGTAAGGACATAATTTCCGTCATTGGCGACAATAGTACAATAATTGCGGTCTGCTTCAATATACAGAATATCCTCCAGCAACAACTTACACATATGCCCATTGTGGCGCACAAAAATGCGGTCATTCATCAATTGCATTTCCGCAATGCCGCCAGATCCCGGATCTTCGGTCCCCTTTGAACCCTGTACTACAAGGGCAACACTTCGCTGAAGGTCGACCTTATTGAAAGGTTTGGTTATGAATGCCCTCGGGTGAGTTTCCCTGGCCCTGTTAAAAGTAACCTCATCATTATTGGCAGTGAGATAAATGATGGGAATATCCGCATATGTCTGAATGGTTTTTACCGTTTCAACGCCGTCCAAACTGCCTTTTAAATTAATATCCATCAAGATGATGTCAGGGCAATTTCTCCTGGCATGGACAATAGCTTCTTCCCCCCGCGTTTCTATTCCGGTTACCTCATAACCCAGTCTGGACAACTGTAAGGAAATATTAGCGGCGATGATCATATCATCTTCAACAATCAATATACGTGGAGGGTTCATCATTATGCCGCTTTGTTAAGTTGAAATTTAAAGGACACGGAAGTACCCTCATTCACGTTGAGCTTCATCTTGCCGTCTAACTGACGCGTTAAAAGGTCAATCAATTGTGTCCCGAACCCGGTTCCGCTGGCCTTGCCTTCGGAAACCTTGCCAATTCCGTTATCCTTTACGGTAAGTTGCAGACAGGAATCCACTTTCCTGAGGTCCACTGTTATTTGGCCCGAACAACCCTCGGGAAATGCATACTTCATGGCATTGGTCAGGAGTTCGTTTACAATAAGACCTATAGGAACTGCCATATCCACGTCTAATTCAAGAGGGGGCATTGCACATTTCAGTTCAATTCGATCCGTTGCTCCATAGGAGTCGATTAGAAATTGTCCGAGGTTCACAAAATAATCCTTCATTTCAATGGCAGCAATGCTCTTACCCTGATATAACTTTTGGTGAATCATGCTCATACTGTGGACTCTCTGCTGGCTTTTTTTTATGGCCTCGGTGATATTCGGGTCATCGATTTGAGCGGATTGAAGGGATAAAAGGCTGCTCACGATTTCCAGATTGTTCTTTACCCGATGGTGGATCTCTTTCAACAAAAATTCCTTCTCCTCGTTCTGTTTCTCCAATAGCTTATTTTTCCTGATGTTGCTGCGATAGGCTTTTACCAATAGCACCAGATACAGCAACAACAGGCCGGTCAGCAAAGCAGTCAGCAACTGCACGGATCGCTGTTTTTTAATCTTATTCCCCTGAAGTTGTATGGTGCCATCTTTTTTTGCAACCTCAAATTCTGTTTGCAAGAGTGATATTCGATGGTCGGCTTCAGCCGTAAAGACCACATTTTTAAGTTGGTCATATTTTTCAAATGATGCATAGGCTTCCTGGTACTGATGATTGCCTGCATAGGCTTTCCCCAGTGTTTCATAGGCCTGGCTCAGGTAAAATGCATCTCCAAAATTGTCGGTGGCAATTTCAATACACCTGACTAAACTTTCAATGGCGCCTGTGTATTTTCCCTGCAGATTCTGTAATTTCCCGATGGAAAGCCAGGATCGCATCAGCATGAAGTTGTTTTCGAGCAAGGCCGCATATTTCAGCGCACTTTCACCCGCTTCTTCAGCGGCCTCGAACTGATTGAGAAATGCGTGGAGATCTACCATCGAAATATAAACATCACTCAAATTATTATAGAATCCATACCGTTCCCCGATAGCTATGGCATGATTATAGTATTTCAGGGCCTGCTCGTAGTCTTTTAGTTCCAGGTAGTTATTCCCTACCACATATAAGGTAAAATCGTAATCCAGATCAATGATCCTTCGCTCTTCGAAAAGCTTCAAAGAATTAAGGCCATATTCAAGACCCATATCAAATTTACCCTGTTTCCAAAACAAATTGCTCAGATCGCTATAGGCGAGCGCCATTGCTTTATTGTCTCCCAGCTCTTTTCCAATTTGCAGGGATTCCATGGCGTAATCTGCCGCTTTATCAAGCAGCCCTCTTCGCTCATATACGTACCCCATTTGAGTATTGAGGAATGCAAGGTCTTCCGGCCGCACCCTGGTCATGGCCTCCTCCAACACCCGCTGTGCTCTATCCAGTTGTTCCATCCGGAGCAGGATGGCCCCCTGCGTTATCTGAAACCTCCCCTCCCAGAGTGAATTGCCTGCCAGTGCAGTTTGCTCCAGACCCAATTCTGTAAATTCCATTGCCTTGTGCAGGTTGCGGGTGTGCCAGTAATAGGCAAGATCGTTCAGCATGGAAAATCTAATGGAATCAGGTTTTACCTCGGGATAAGATTCTTCCAGAATGCTCAGGTAAGATGCCCCGAAATTATCGGTCTGGACAAAAACTTTTTTGTAAGGATTTTCGCTGTCCAGGTCCACAATTTGGCCAATAGCCAGATAACCATTCAATATGGTACATAGGGTAACTAAAACTACTCTGGGCAATCGGATTCTCATTTATGGCGACTTGCTCACCGGGCAGGTGAGAATGTTAAATATACAATATTTAGTGCAAATCTCGTTAGATAATGAAAATTGCACTTTGGGACAATAATTTAAGGTATTCGTCCCATACCGTTTCCCGATATCCGGAAAATTTAATCTCTTTGATACAGTTTGCATCCCTGCTCCCCCGTTACATCAGAAACACGGTATTAATGAAAGCGGCGATTACGGTATTTTTAATACTCACAGTCTTATTGGTTTGTTGTAAGGAGCGTCAAACAATG
>DATGCB010000372.1:0-3359 GCA_035312365.1 Eudoraea sp.
AAATTCTTGTTGCGCCCCTGTAAATACAAACATCAGAATGATTAATAGGAAATAGAATGACCACCTCAACCATCTGGGAAACATTGTGATCTTCTCCAAGGCGTATTGTGCAGGGCGGCCAAACCATTCGATCACCATAAAAAACAAGACCAACGAAATAACCTCTATGTTAACAACTTCAGGGAATGCAATGATTTCTGAACTGAAAAGATCATGGATATATCTAAAAGCATGCGTTACATTATCTGCCCTGAAAAAGATCCATGCAAAGACCGTCAGCACAAAAGTGATGGCCATTTTACCTATTTCCCGTACATTGGCATATACCCTGTTTTCAGCTACCTGGTCTGTATTTACCCTGTGCCTGTTCAAAAGGAGCAACGGTAAAAAATACAACGCATTGAGCAGTCCCCAAATGATAAAAGTCCAATTGGCACCATGCCAGAACCCGCTTACAATAAAAATAACAAATGTGTTTCGAATTTTTGATCTGGTTCCTCCCCTGCTACCGCCAAGAGGAATATATAAATAATCCCTGAACCAGGTAGAAAGGGAAATGTGCCAACGCCTCCAAAATTCCGCTATATCCCGGGAGAAATAAGGAAACGCAAAGTTTTGCATTAATTTAAACCCGAATAACCTCGCGGTTCCAATGGCTATGTCCGAGTAGCCACTAAAGTCTCCATAGATCTGAAATGTAAAAAATAAGGCCCCCATTATCAGGGTACTCCCCGAGTAATCATCGGAATTATTGAAAATGAGGTTGGCATATTCAGCACAGTTATCCGCTATTACAATTTTTTTAAAAAGTCCCCACAGGATTTGACGCATTCCGTCGGCTGCTTTCTCGTAAGAAAAATTTCTTTTTGAATAAAACTGGGGTAATAAATTGGTTGCTCTTTCAATGGGTCCGGCTACGAGCTGTGGAAAAAAGCTTACAAAGGCAGAAAAAGCCAGGATATCCTGTGTAGGCTCCAGTTTCCGCCGGTAAACATCGATGGTATAGCTTAGTGTTTGGAAGGTATAGAAGCTAATACCTACAGGCAGGACGATAGCCAATGTGCCGGATTCAAAACTCGAGCCGAACAGCGAAAACGCATCAACAAAACTTTCCACAAAAAAATTGTAGTATTTAAAAAACCCGAGGAAGCCAATGTTTACCAGGATGCTAACCCATAAATAACCCTTCCGTTTTCCAGTGTCCTCTTCCTTGCACATTAAGTTGCCAACGGAAAAGTCAACGAGTGTACTAAAAACGATCAGGGCCAGGAAACGCCAATCCCACCAACCGTAAAAAACATAGCTGGCAAAGAGAATAAGAAAATTTTGAAGTTTTAAATTTTTGTGTGTGACAAACCAGTAGAGCACAAAAACAATAGGCAGGAAAACGGCAAAATCAATAGAGTTAAATAACATTCACGTTATTTCTAAATTGGAGCTGAAATACAGTTTGACACGTATTTGGCTAATATATAAATAATAAGACAACCTGTATTATTTCAATGGACGATCCATAATGGTCCGGCATCCTTTGATCATGAATTGCCCGGCACTGGTTCCAAAGGGCATTCCGGATACCACTAAAGGGAATGGTAAAACGGGTAGCCCAATGGGATTGAAAACAGGCATGTTATTATTTTGACCCGCAAGGTCAATAAAACCGGGGAAACCTTCGTTATTTAGGGAATATCAGCTGATATTGTTTCATTGAATTATCAATTAAATAATCCTAAATTTGCAGACTGAAACAAAGGTCAAATATAGTATTGCGCATGGATAGTAATGGAAAATTTGTTATTTCGCTCGACTTTGAATTACTATGGGGGATGCGCGATGTACTGACCATAGACGAGTATGGCGAAAATATTTTAGGGGTGTGGAAGGTCATTCCGGGATTGCTCAGGCTCCTTGAAGAATTTGATGTGGCAGTAACCTTTGCGACCGTTGGTTTCCTTTTTGCTTCCAGTAAATCTGAATTGCTTGAATTCTCCCCCGGCATTAAGCCACAGTACCTGGACCCTAACCTGTCCCCCTACAATGGGCATTTTGACCTGGTAAAGGATTCCGAAGAAGAAGACAAATACCACTTTGCTTCCGGATTAATCGACATGATCAGGCAGTATCCCAGGCACGAAATTGCGACCCACACCTTTTCGCACTATTATTGCAATTCCCCGGGACAGACTATCGGGGATTTCAGAAGAGATATCCGGGCTGCCATCACCATTGCAGCGCGGGATGGCATCGAATTGAAGAGCCTTGTCTTTCCAAGGAACATGTTCAATGAAGAATATATCCGGGTCTGTGAAGAAAACGGGATCATTTCATACCGCGGAAATGAAGAGGTGTGGTTTCATGATTCTGATAAAAAACTGTCCAAATTCAAAGCGACCAGTATGCGGGCGTTTCGGTTGTTGAACTCTTATATCAATATTTCCGGCCACCATTGCTACTCCCAGGAACAAATAGCCAAAGAACGCCCATACAATATTCCTTCAAGCAGGTTTTTACGGCCTTACTCTCCAGGTTTGAAGGTTTTTGAAGGGTTGCGCAAAAAACGAATATTAAACAGCATGACCTATGCTGCCAAAAACAACCTCCTATATCATCTGTGGTGGCATCCCCACAACTTCGGGAAAGACCAGGACGAGAATTTTCAATTTCTCAGGGACATTCTGGCACACTATAAAAAACTGAACGAAATCTACGGTTTCACAAGCATTACCATGGGGGCGTTGGCCGAACAAATTGACAAAAGCCATGAATAAAAAAATAGTCATGTTAGTGGGATACGGGCCTTCGGGCAAGTACGTTTACAACGGGTTGCGGGATGATTTTGACATTTTACATGTCATCAGAGCCGGGGGTGCCCCCGGAGGCAGGTTGAAGTTTGTAAAGAGGCGCATTAAACGGCTTGGATACTGGGAGGTATTCGGACAAATCCTGTTTAAGCTCTGCTGTGTTCGCCCATTGAACTACCTGTCGAAAAAGCGGATTGAAGAAATAAAAAATGAGCAGGGGCTTTCCGAACAAATGTATCCTGAAGACGTACTGATAGAGGTGCCCCACGTCAATTCTCAGGAATGCCTTAAGCTGTTACAGAAAATAGACCCCAATATTATCATTGTCAACGGTACTGAAATCATCTCTAAAAAGATTTTAAACGGAGTTAACGCAACCTTTGTGAATACCCATGTTGGTATTACCCCCAGGTACCGCGGGGTGCATGGTGGCTATTGGGCGCTGGCATGTGATGACGCGGAGAACTGCGGTGTTACCGTACACCTGGTGGATGCCGGGATCGATACGGGAGGGATATTATATCAGGGAATCGTCCATCCCACCAAAAAGGACACTTT
>DATGCB010000373.1:0-5726 GCA_035312365.1 Eudoraea sp.
GGAATACAGGGGACGGGAGAACAGCGCCTCTACCCCGAATAACAAAATGGCTGAAGAAACTGTTCGGACGTGGTTCTTAAAATAAATTGGAAAACCCTGCCGGTCCGTTTAAACAGACCCTGGTTTTAATTCTCAAAGACCTGCTGAGAACCATCCAGAAGTACTGCAGATGTTACTCTGATACATCTTAAATAGTACTTCTTTTTTGCCTTTCAGCCCCTATATCACCCACCTGCTCAAACGCTTCACTTGCCATTCCAGACGTTTCACTTTCAAATTTCGACGTTTCACCCGGAATGTTTCCATTCAAGCAGCTAGTCAGCCATACATTTGTCAAAGAAATCAGGAATAAAAAATATTTTAACAACAACGAATAATAAGAAATCATGAAAAATATAATAAAACTTCTAAGCATCGGAATACTGGGAATAGCTTCTGTATCTTTTGCCGGAACGCACCAGTGCGATCATAAAGAAAATAATAAGTCGGATTCATTGCAGACAGTATCTCTGGCCGAATTTGAAGAAAGCCTCCGCTTGCAAGCAAGGACAGTAAACCTGAGGATCGATGACATCGCCTTTGTCACCGAGGCGGACGAAACCGACCTTGGATTTGACACAGCTGAATACCTGCCTATCGGATTCAACGCTTATAAGGGTATGGAGTTGGAATTGAATGACATCGAATACCTTGAAGACGAAGAAGAGATCGACCTTGGCTTTGACACCACCGAATATTTACCCGCGGGGTTCGACGCCTATAAGGAAAACGGACTCGACTTAAACGACATTGTTTACCTGGAGGACGAAGATATCATCGACCTTGGATTTGACACCAACGCCTATTTACCCTTCGGCTTCAATGCCTACGAGGGTATGGAACTTGATTTGGACGATATAATTTATCTCGAAGATGAAGAGGAGATTGACCTGGGATTCAATACCAGTGATTATCTTCCGGAAAATTTCAATGCCATATAACCCTTGAAATCAGTATCGAGGCAAAAAGGGCCTTCAATCAAAATTTGAAGGCCCTTGTATTTCTGAAAGGTCCGTAAACATTGGGTCACGGCAACCAAAATTGATGTACATTTGAAAAACCCAGTTGAAAAATACAATCCCTTGGTCAGAAAACCTGTAAAACCTTCCGCCATCCTCAGGATAGCCATTCTCCTTGCCATACTGGTATCGTTGCCAAGGAATATCCACCTCTATAATATGTTTGGCGAGGGTGAACTGGACTTTTCCGGGATTTGGGTGGCTGATTCCCTCTTTAGGCTCCTTTTCCTCTTCCTGTTTTCCTGGACGATCCTACAGTTCAATGCCAACCTAAGTTATGCTAAATTCAAATGGTCCCCGGCGACGCGGTTGATCGCCCTGATACTTATTGATATTGGTGTACTTTACCTAATACTCCTGATCTGGAAATTTTTATATCCCCTCATAGTGGATGCGCCCCTTACCGGCCAGGACAGAGGAATTTTGTACTTCAGATATTTTATTTTGCTGATCGTCTTGTATTTTATAGCCAGGATACTCCGGTTGCAGACAGATCAGCAGGAGAACAGGTTAGAGAACGAACTCCTGAAGCAACAAAATTTACAGAATGAACTGGCCGCCCTAAAAAATCAGATCGATCCTCATTTTTTGTTCAATTCCCTGAATTCTTTGACCTGTTTGATCCGTGAAAATGAAGAGGCCACAAAATTCGTGAAAAAGCTATCCTATATGTACCGTTACATACTGCAAAGCGGGGATAGTGATTTGGTCAGTGTAAGGGAAGAACTCAAATACCTGGAAAGCTATACCTACCTTATAGAGACGAGGTATCGCGATCGTTTTTCCATAGAAATAGACATTGAAGACTGGTGCCTTAAACAGAAAATACCACCCCTGGCATTACAGCTACTGGTGGAAAATGCAGTAAAGCACAACGAGATATCTGAATCAAATCCCTTAAAAGTCAGTATATTTTCCAAAGAAAATGCGATCTATGTGGAAAACCCGATCAGGCCCCGGACCACCCTGGCAGAAGGGACGGGAAATGGATTGCTAAACCTGAAAAAAAGGTATTTACTGCTACAAAAACAGGAATTGAACGTGCGTACCGATAACAACATCTTCAGCGTGGAACTTCCATTAAAAGTAGCGGTATGAAAGTTGTCATCGTAGAGGACGAACTGGCAGCAAGTGAAAATCTCACCTACCTGCTACACTCCATTGATAGTGGCATCCGGGTGTTAAAAGTATTGGATTCCGTAAAATCCGCGGTTAATTTCCTTTCAAGGCCGCATGAGGCGGAATTGGTGTTTATGGATATCCATCTGGCCGACGGCATCTCCTTTGAAATTTTTGACCAGGTATCCCTTGACATCCCGGTCATTTTTACAACCGCGTACGACCAGTATACCCTGAAAGCATTTAAAGTCAACAGTATCGACTATTTGCTGAAACCCATCGACAAAGAAGAATTATCCGACGCCCTGGAACAGTTCAGGGTACAGGTCAAGGAAAAAGGAATTGCTGACCATCAGGTAAAGGGTTTACTCGATCTGATAAACACCAAGGTCAAAACGTACAAAACTACCTTTCTGGTTAATCAACGGGATCAGCTAATCCCCTTAAAAACGGAGCAAATAGCCTATTTCCGGATAGATACGGGTGTGGTAAAAGGGATCACATCAGACAACCAATCCTACAGCATTGACCGAAAACTCGAAGATATTGAAGAGGAACTGGATCCCAGGGATTTTTATAGGGTCAACAGGCAGTTTATCATCCGCAGGGAGGCCATTGTGAACCTCAAGCACTACTTTAACGGCAAACTGATCGTAAGCGTCCATCCGGCCTGTGACGAACGTGTTGTAGTCAGTAAAGCCAAGGCGACCGAATTCAAAAACTGGATGAACACTTAATAAAGGTCGATCCCAATGACCGGATCTATGTATTTGGCATATCTCTTGCAGATCGCGTGCCCGGCAGTTATCCCTTCGGAAAACCTGGATAAAAATTTGTAGTGTGTTGCTTCTGGAGGAGGCACCAATGACATCAAAGCCATTTCAAAAACAAGGATGACTGTATGGAAGAAGATTAAGCAATTTCTAAATGAAAATCCGGAGAAAAATCGATACATTGATCGATCCATATAAACAAGGGCAGATGATATCAACAGCCAGTAGTAAGCGAATTTTAGTGACCGGAATACTCATATTTGGCATGGTTGGTTGCATGGAACAAAACAGGAAGCAACAAAAAGCGGATATTCCTGAAAATATGAACCATCGATCCAAAGCAATAGACAGCACTCCTGCCGAAGATCAATCCAAAGAAAGGTACGGGAGTTTGAGGTCCGAATTGTTCCTTGGCGAAGTCACCGTAGAAACCCGAATCGAAGATGAAAATGTTTTTACGGAAGGTCCGGCGGTCGATCAGGAGGGCAGGGTCTATTTTACCAATATCCCCGAAAATAAAATCCTCAAATGGGATCCCCGGAAAAAAGAACTGTCCGTATTCAGGGAAGACTCGCATGCTGCAAACGGGCTCCGTTTTACCCGTGATGGGAACCTGTTGGTCTGCGAAGGGGGTAGCGGTAAGGTCATAAGATTAGAAGTGGTAACTAAAAATACCACGGTCCTTGCCGGGGAATTCAATGGAAAAATGATC
Organism: Eudoraea sp.; assembly: GCA_035312365.1. Classification (GTDB taxonomy): domain Bacteria; phylum Bacteroidota; class Bacteroidia; order Flavobacteriales; family Flavobacteriaceae; genus JAFMPW01. The sequence goes on from DATGCB010000373.1 coordinate 3,663, forward strand.
CAATCCCCGAACGATATTGATTATGATACGGCGGGAAGGGTATATTTCACCTCGAGGACCGATAACCCCAACCCCGAAAAAGAAAACGTACGTGCGGTATATCGGGTAGATCCGGACGGAAGCATCTATCAGCTGCTTTCAGAACCGGAAATCGAAATGCCCAATGGTATTGTCATTTCACCAGACGAAAAAACACTCTATCTGGTGGAGGCCCATCCGGATGAAGATCATGCGCGAAACATCCTTGCCTTTGACCTGCATGAGGATGGTTCTATCTCCAATTCCCGGATCATTTACAATTTCTATCCTGGAAGGAGTGGCGATGGCATGTGCATTGATGTGGAGGGAAATCTCTATGTGGCTGCTGGGTTGCACAGCGAAAGGGGAACTTCGGAAACCCTGGATACACGCCCTGGCATTCATGTCATTTCCCCCCGGGGAGAACTTCTTGCCTACGCCAAAACCCCCGAAGACGCCGTTACCAACTGCACCTTTGGCGGTGAGGACTTAAAAACACTGTACGTTACATGTGGCACCTATCTATTGAGCATTCCAACCAAAATTGCCGGGAAACCTTCCTACAAACCAGATCCCTAATATTGAGAGGCCGTTGCAAAATGTTGTCCCTCCTGCAATGGATCTTTGGTTAGCACTTCCCTGATTCCTATTTATACCTGGAAACCCTTTCATCATCAATGACTCCCTTCCAGTTCAATCCAAACGCAAAATCATAGTTATTACCTTCAGAATCCGTATAGGGCTGCATATCCCTGGGTACATCCTCAAATTGCTTTTCCACGGCATTCATGTTTGCAGGCATCTGGAAAGGTAACAGGGCCGAAGGCTCAGCTTTGCCCGTAACAATGTCGAACAAGGCCTGGTCCTGAACGCCCATGTGTATAAGTATCGCTGCAGCATTGCCTTCAATTTCGGAAAATACCATGGGTTTGGAAACATGCACCGAGACAATGACAGGTTTGTTGCCCATTTTCGCTTTGGTTTCATTGACCAGTTCCATATCGCTGGTATTGATGGTATTTACGGTTTTACCCTTATAAGACCGATTTGTAAAGTCCTCTAACGGACTGCCCCCTGCCAGGCTGGTTTCCCTCGCTTCTGTTGCCGTGTAGGTTCCGTATTGAAGGCTTATGGGAACATAACCATTGCCTCCTTTTTCGGTATCCGACCTGTCGTAACCCACGCCGCCATCCGGACTTTTGATCCCAACCAGGGCAAAGTCGGCCTCATCAGGATTCTCCACAACATCGAAATATCGGGCTACCACCTCCATGTTAAAGGGAAATTCTGTCCTTTCGGGTGTTACGTTTCCCCACCAATCAGAACTTGGGGCAATATACCTTTGGGGAACATATACTTTTTGCTTTTCCTGAACGGGCAGCGTATTTTGATGGTTCTTGAGCATAACAACAGAACGCAGTTGGGCTTCATAACCTGCCTCCATATATTCTGGCTTCCCGACAGTTTTTTCAGTCTCGGCAACATCGAGGTATGGGTTTTCAAAGAGGCCTACCCTAAATATGTTTTTGAGCAAGCGAACCGCAGAGGTTTCAAAACGCTTGCGCATATGCTCCTCCCCATGTTCGTCAACTCCCATATTATAAGCCTCGAGTACCGGCGCCATATCATTGTTTCCCCCGAACTGGTCTACCCCGGCTTCAATTACCTTAAAGTGCCGTTCAGCCTCGGTCAGGGTTTCTACGCCCCAGCTCTTCCCTTCAAATTTATCAACGGCCGAAACATCCCTGGTGATACCCCAGTCGGTACATACCACGCCATCATATCCATACTCCCCCCTCAGAAGATCGGTAATCAGATATGTGTTGAAACCGTTACCTACCGGCTCTCCTTCCCCGGTTGAGATCGTGTAATAGGGCATTACGGCAGAAGCCATTTCAGTTGGACCCTCCAGTTGGAAAGCCCCTTTCGTAAACGGTTGTAAATGATCTTTAATATTTTTCCCGGGATAAACTGCATAGGCCCCGTAACCAAAATGTCCGTCACGACCTCCTTCCTCAGGGCCACCGCCCGGCCAGTGCTTTACCA
>DATGCB010000374.1:0-2475 GCA_035312365.1 Eudoraea sp.
ATAGGACATTGTTACATTTTACCACGGATCTGTTACATATTTCCCAACCCTTCCCAGACATAACTAATACATTTATTCTCAACCCAGTACTGCTGTATTGCCCAGGCATAATTTGAGGACATAAGGAACGATGGGCGCTTAAGCTCAATTAAAGGCTACCTAGTTGGTATGTATACCAATCTTTTGGGATTTGGCATACGGCTTCGCTGGCTCAGGTGCTTCCCTAGCCTTTTGTTCATCTGAATACCCTAGAGGGGAACATAATAACAGTTTATAGTTGTGGATATGACGTGTGGTCCATAGCCTTACACACCTCGATCGAAAACAACCGATTATAAAGTAAAGAATCATGAAAACATTCTACAAGGAATCCGGTGGGATTTGTATCGTTATACAATGCTTTTTTCTTATACTGTGTAATTCGTACGCTCAGGAGGTGCCCATTGCTTCAAACACAACTCATCCAGATTCCATCCGTGGGCCGCAAAACCCTGTTGAATTAGACATCTTTCTCGACGGCTTATTGCCAGCGCTATTGGATGCATACCATGTGCCGGGTGCAGCTGTAATTGTAGTAAAAGGAGATTCCCTGTTATTTTCAAAAGGATATGGCTATGCAAATCTGCAAGACCAAATTCCTGTTGATCCGGCCACCACCTTATTTAGGATAGCATCTGTCTCTAAATTGATGACGGCCACCGCCGTGCTGCAAATGGTGGAACAAGGAAAACTAGCGCTCGACCACGACGTCAATGATTACTTAACTGAATTCAAGATCCAGGAGAAATTTGGCCAACCTGTCACTTTGCATAATCTCCTCACCCATACGGCTGGATTTGATAATATATTCCCCGAAACCACCGAACCACTCGTTGTTTCCCCTACTCCTTTACATACTTTCCTCAAGAAGCACCAACCCGAACGGGTCATTCCACCCGGGGAGGTGATCAGCTATTCCAATTATGGCTATACACTGGCCGGGCACCTGGTAGAATTAGCCAGTGGAAAATCATTTGATACCTATTTAGAAGATCACATATTTTCACCACTGGGGATGCCTCAAACCCGATATGGCATTCCTACACAAGTGCCATCCACTATGGCGGTAGGATATTACTGGAAGAATGAACAACATGCGGTCTGGAAACAAGACAGGGTTAAATTAGGACCTGCGGCCGAAGTTATTTCTACGGGTCTGGATATGGGCCGTTTCATGAGGGCATTTTTAAACTTGGGATCATTGGAAGGCAAACAGGTTTTACATGAGGCAACAATACAGGAAATGCTCACACGGCAATTTACGCATCATCCCGAGATTACCGGCTGGGGTTTGGGCTTTATCGAAAGTGTTCACAACAATATGCGTGTTTGGAGTCATGGGGGCGCTGGTCTTGGCTTTGGCATGGAACTTTTTTTGATCCCGGAGGCCAATATGGGGGTATTTGTAGCTACGAATCAGAATTTTGGGGATTCTGGCAGCTTCTTCAATAATTTCTTTAATCGATTTTTTGACCGTTATTTCCCCGTCCAAACTAGTAGTGATGCGGTACCCCCATCAGACTTTCGGCAACGCGCAGCTCCCTTGTTAGGAAATTATATATCGACCAGTCGTTACAGAAGCTCGTTGGCGAAGGCAGCTGGTTTAACAGGGGCCATGCAGCTATCACTGGCTGAAAACGGGGCCCTGGTCCTGGGTGGTAGGGGAGTGCCATCTGAACAATATATCGAAGTGGATTCTTTGCTGTTTGCCCAGCAGAATGGCGATAAAATGATGGCCTTTCGAACCGATGCCGAGGGAAGGGTAAAATACTTGTTCATAGACGGTCTTTCCTTTTTTAGCGGCTTCTCTCTGGAACCTATTCCCTGGCACCAAAATCCTTCCTTACACACTTTTTTACTGGTTGTTATCCTGGTTTTCTTTGTCCTGACCGTGTTGGGATGGCTCCTTGGCTGGTTGACACGGAAACTTTTCAATGGCCCACCCAGTCTGGTACTGCCTGCTGCACGGTGGACAGCTTTCTTCCTGAGCCTGTTGCAGGCAATCTTTATTGTAAGCATATTTGTATTGCTTGGCCAGCCAATACCCGAATTGTCACAACACTTACCGACCTTTCTTATTGCCCTCCTAATTTTACCCCTTGTTAGTCTGGCACTTACGTTGTTCTTACCCTATTTTTTGGCAAAAGGATATACAAGGGGGGGGCAGGCCCCACTGGCAAAATTCCACTATTGGTGCCTGGTGGTATTGGCCTTCCTTGCTCTTGGAATCGAATGGTACTGGAATCTGCTCGGCATTCATTACTGATAGTTATATAAGTTAAAATAGAGGAGGGCATGTGGAAAAAAACGTCGTCAACCATATAAGTGGCGTTTTCTAAATCATTCAACTTCTGACTATTGATTTTAAATAGGATTACGGGCTATGATACAATGAGCCCAAAGATTGTTACATATTTCTTAGTCCGTATCCGATAT
>DATGCB010000375.1:0-5535 GCA_035312365.1 Eudoraea sp.
ATTTTCATAGCGGTTTTCGGAGCAATGGCCCTTATTTTTTCAATTATAAGTTCGGAACATTTAGTGCTGTTAGCCCGCACCAGTTTTGCCGGAACGGCGATGATGGGGCCTATGATCCTGCTAGGGATGTTAAGTTCAAAAAAACCATCCATTTTAATGCCCGTAGCAACCATTTTTGCACTACTCACTTATATTCTTTCCATTGCAGGGGTTTTAACAGCCAGTATCTGGGTCCTGGAAATGGAGCTGTTTTTATTTTTGTGTTTAGTGGCTACAGCGATCATTGAGGTTGGTATTATTCATCGGTTAAAACAAGCTGATTTACATGAATAGCCCGGTCAGGATCTGGATATCTTACCGGGTAAATTGCCCGGGTATACATTTTACTAAACGAAGGATGAAAAGTGATTTCTCTATATTCACCAGGCAACAGTAGTACCGGTATGGCATAAAAATGTTACCAGATGCTCTACGCCCTGTGTCTGAAGAAAACCTGCACCAATTCTTTAAAGAAAATGGCTGTGATCCGGTGATATCGGATGTTGCCATTCTTTTGGCTACATTTGAAAAAAAGGGGAGGTCTTGGCATGGGACGAACAGCGTTTTAAAGACCGACCTTACTACCTTGTTTCGTATAAAAAAAAAATTAAACTGAACCTGCCCGGTATGTCACCTGCACTACTCGCAATACTAGCTGTCCTGCCCATCCTTTTGGCTGCTATCCTCCTTATAGGGCTCAGAATTCCCGCCAAAATAGCGATGCCGATCTCATTTTTAGCCACGGTGGCCGTTGCTTTCGCAGTCTGGAACATTTCTATGATCGATATTGCAGCCTCCACTATTCAGGGCTTGTTCATTACTTTCGATATTTTGTTCATTGTTTTTGGTGCCATTGTGTTGCTGAACTTGCTGAAGTATTCCAAGGCACTCGGGACCATCCGCGAAGGTTTTGCCGATATATCAGAAGACCGCAGGATACAGGTGGTCTTAATTGCGTGGCTTTTTGGATCCTTTATCGAAGGGGCCGCCGGGTTTGGGACACCTGCGGCCATCGTTGCCCCCCTGCTGGTAGGGATGGGATTTCCCGCCTTTTGTGCGGTGATGCTCGGAATGATGGTGCAAAGTACGGCTGTATCCTTTGGAGCAGTAGGCACTCCTATTCTGGTCGGTGTAAGCGGAGGCATTCAAAGTCCCGAATTTTCGTTGGAGCTTGCACGATCCGGCCTGGAATTTTCAGATTATATCCAATTGGTGACCTCTGAAGTAGTCATCATGCACGGATTAACCGGAACACTTATGCCTACGCTCATGGTCTGTATGATGACCCGTTTTTTTGGTAAGAAAAAATCGTGGAAGGAAGGATTACAGGTACTGCCCTTTACCGTATTCGGGGGGCTTGCGTTTACGGTACCTTACGTACTTACCGGAATATTCCTGGGACCTGAGTTTCCCTCGATACTCGGCGCGTTGGCCGCCATCCCGATCGTCGTGTTTGCGGCAAAACGCGGTTTTTTAGTTCCGAAGCAAGCTTGGGACTTTGAAGATGAAAAAAACTGGCCTTCCACCTGGTTCGGTACCCTGAACGTAAAATTAGGCGCAGACTACCCACGGAAAAAAATGTCCCTGGCCAGGGCGTGGATGCCGTACATTATAATGGCCGCTTTACTGGTAATGTCGAGGTTACCACAGTTACCCTTTAAGGGATGGCTTACCGGCATTGAGATCACATGGACCGAAATATGGGGTACGCCTGTATCCGCATCGAGCAGCCCGCTTTATCTTCCGGGCACCATTTTATTGGTGGCCGGGATCATTACCATAGGACTCCATAATATCAAAGCTGACAAGGTCCGGATTGCTTTTAAGGATAGCGCAAAAATGTTATTGGGTGCCGGATTCGTTCTTGTTTTTACGGTCCCGATGGTCCGTATCTACATCAATTCAGGGGCAAATGTAGCCGGTATTCCCGCCATGCCCATTGCCATGGCAGAATGGGTTGCCGGTACCGTTGGCGGCATATACCCTATGTTCGCCCCCGCCATTGGTGGTTTGGGGGCCTTTATTGCCGGGAGCAATACGGTAAGTAACCTTATGTTCGGGTTGTTCCAGTTCGGAGTTGCAGTGAAATTGGCAATGCCGTCCTCGACCATCGTGGCACTACAGGCAGTGGGCGCGGCTGCGGGAAACATGATTGCCATTCATAATGTAGTGGCAGCGTCCGCCACCGTTGGCTTTCTTGGCAGGGAAGGGATGGTCCTCCGAAAGACGATATTGCCAACCATTTATTATTTACTGGTCGTTGGAATTCTGGGACTTATTTTTATTTTCGGATGAAAAAGGGGATATGAAAGAGGTGTTTAACAGGTTGCGGAATACAATGAAGGGCGAGGTGTTGCTGGACGACTATTCCCTCGGCATGTATTCCACAGATGCCAGCATCTATCAGATCAGGCCTCTCGCCATTGTATTGCCAAAGGATGCGGATGATGTTAAAATGGCCACCACCGTTGCCTTTGAGAACAGGATTTCCATACTTCCAAGGGGAGCAGGAACCAGCCTGGCCGGGCAATCGGTCGGAAGATCGATGATTTTGGATTTTTCCAAATACATGAATTCCATTTTGGAAATTAATGCATCGGAAAAATGGGTTCGTGTACAGCCTGGAATAGTCAGGGACGACCTGAATGCGGCATTGTTGCCTTATGGACTTCATTTCGCTCCTGATCCTGCAACGGGCAGCAGGGCCAATGTAGGGGGCATGGTCGGAAATAATTCTTCGGGGACCAAAAGCATTTTGTACGGAAAGACGGTAGACCACATCCTGGAAGCTTCTGTATTACTGGCAGATGGCACCGATCTGTTTTTAAAGAACTGCTCACCGGAAGAATATCGGGAAAAGGCATTGCAAAAAAACAGGGAAGGTGAAATTTATGCTGCTTTTAAAAAACTGGTAAAGAGGAATGCCGAAGAGATCAAGGTGCGATTTCCAAAGGTGATGCGAAGAGTGGGCGGCTACAACCTGGACGAATTTGTGTACACGGATCTGTGGAACCTGTGCAAACTGGTCTGTGGCAGCGAAGGAACCCTGGCAACGACCCTGGAACTAAAACTGAACCTGGTGGATCTGCCCAGGCACAAATCGGTTTGCGTTGTACATTTTGCGGCCGTCCCGGAAGCTATTTCTACCGTAGCATCCATATTACCCTTTAAGCCGTCCGCGGTTGAAATACTGGACAGGACCATTGTGGATTTGAGCAGGGAAAACCTCACCACAAGACATCATTGCCATTTTATAAACGGGGATCCGGAAGCCATTTTGATTGTCGAATTTTATGGGGACACTGAAGAAGATGTTAAGCTTAGGCCCCAAAAGATGATTGCTCAATTGAAGGCCGACAAAAAGGGGTATGCTTATCCGCTGTTCCCTGAGGGGGAAACATATGAAGATGTTTGGGTGATCCGCAAAAAGGGCCTGGGACTGATGCTGGGACTCAAGGGAAATAAAAAGCCCCTGGCATTTATCGAAGATGCATGCATACCCTCCGGGCATTTACCGGAATACATAGACCGGGTTTTGAACGTATGCAAAAAGCACGGCACAAAGGCAGCCATGTACGCCCATGCGAGTGTTGGGGTAATTCATGTTCGCCCGATACTTGACTTACGCCTTGCAGAAGACATTGAACGATTGAAGGCCATTACCGAAGAAACCTTTGAGCTGGTCGTAAAATACAAGGGATCCTGGAGCGGGGAACACGGTGACGGCCTTGTGCGAAGCGCTTACAACAAACGCTTTTTCGGGGAAGTCCTCTACAACGCTTTTTTGGAAGTAAAGAAACTTTTCGACCCTGATGGTTTGATGAACCCGGGCAAAATTGTGGAAGCTCAGACCATTGATAACAACCTGCGTTACGGCACGGCCTATAAGGACCAGCCGGTAATTACCGAATACAAGTATAAAGCGGAGGAAGGTTTTGAAGCTTCGGTACACATGTGCACCGGGGTAGGGGAATGCCGGAAAATAATCGGCGGGACCATGTGCCCAAGCTTTAAAGCGACCAGGGACGAGGAACATTCCACCCGGGGCAGGGCAAATGCACTTAGATTGGCAATGTCGGATCAATTTGGCAAAGAAGGGTTATCGAGCAAGCGCCTCCACGAGGTTATGGATCTGTGCCTCTCTTGTAAGGCCTGTAAATCTGAATGTCCCAGTAATGTGGATATGGCAAAGATGAAAAGCGACACCCTGCAAATGTATTATGATGAACATGGGTTTACTTTCAGGGACAAACTGATCCGAGATTCATCAAAGGCTTCCTCCAAAATATCGGGTTGGAAGGCCGGTATGGTGAACACCATACAAAAGACGGTATTGTTTAAGGAATTATTGCAGCGCACGGCTAAATTAGATAAGAGAAGGACCTTACCCGGGTTTGCCAGGGAACCGTTTTACCGATGGTTTGCAAAAAATGCCCATAAAACGAATCAGGGGGACAGGAAGGTGGTATTGTTCGCAGATACCTATCTCAATTATCACGAACCGCAGGTGGGAATTTCAGCGCTGCACCTTTTAAATTCCTGTGGGTATGAGGTTCTCCTGGCAAATGTTGGGTGTTGCCAGAGGCCGAAAATTTCCCATGGCTTTCTTCGGGAGGCCAAAAAAGAAGGGGCCCGAACCATTGAAAACCTGAAAAAATATTTGGACGAAGATCTGACCATAGTGGTCTGCGAGCCCAGTTGCGCCTCTGCCCTTAACGAAGATCTCCCCGATATGATTGCCGACACCGATACTTCGGAACAATTAAAAAACGGGGTGATGATGATCGATGTATTTTTGGCGGATGAATTGAACAAGGGTCACCTGCATGTTCATTTTGAACCCCTCGCCAATAGCGTGGCAATACACGGGCACTGCCATCAAAAAGCACTGTACGGGACAAAAGCGATGAAAAACCTCTTAAGGCATTCAGGAAAGGAAGTCAGGGAGATTCCTTCGGGCTGCTGCGGTATGGCTGGTTCCTTCGGATATGAGAAGGAGCACTACGACCTGTCAAAGAAAATAGGTGAGCAAATCTTATTCCCTGCTATTCAGAAATTGCAAATAGGTGAAGAGCTTGTTGCCTGCGGATTCAGCTGCCGCCACCAGATAGCACATTTTACAAACGCAAAACCGAAACACTTTGTAGAAGCGATAAAAGTCGTAATTAATCAGTGAACTATATTTAGAATACGTAAAGAGATATATCTGTAAAGAACCTAAAAAGAGACCATGCGAAAATTTGGAGAAATGAAAACAAGTACACGGGTGTTAATGGGTCCCGGGCCGAGCGATGTGCATCCAAGAGTATTAAAGGCCATGGCCACGCCGTTGGTGGGCCACCTGGACCCTGAGTTTTTAAACGTCATGGATGACATCAAGGCCATGACACAGGATACTTTGAAAACACGTAATGAACTGACGTTTGTAGTCTCTGCCCCGGGAAGTGCCGGAATGGAGACCTGCCTTGTCAACCTCCTTGAACCTGGCGATGAAGC
>DATGCB010000376.1:0-11185 GCA_035312365.1 Eudoraea sp.
GCAAGATATGGAATCCAAATCGAAGATGTACAACGGGTTCTTGAAGTTGCCGTCGGCGGCATGACCCTGACCCAGACCGTCGAGGGAAGGGAACGATACGGGGTTCGGGTTCGATATCCCAGGGAACTTCGCGAGCATCCAGCGGATATAAAGAACATTTATGTTCCCGTGGCGAAGGGCGGCCCGGTTCCCCTGGGCGAACTGGTCAATATCCGTTACGAAAAAGGGCCACAGGTCATAAAAAGTGAGGATACCTTCCTGGTGGGCTATGTGCTGTTCGACAAGCTGGATGGCTTCGCCGAGGTAAACGTCGTAGAGAATGCCCAATCACTCATCCAACAAAAAATCGACCGTGGCGAATTGTTGGTTCCCAAAGGGATCACCTATCAATTTACAGGGACGTATGAAAATCAGTTACGGGCCGAGAAAACTTTATCCATGGTGGTTCCATTGGCCCTATCGATCATCTTTCTGATTTTGTATTTCCAGTTTCGTTCGGTATCCACTTCGCTTATGGTTTTCTCAGGAATCGCGGTGGCATTTGCCGGAGGGTTTTTAATGATTTGGTTCTATGGACAGGATTGGTTCCTGAACTTTAATTTTTTCGGCGAGAACCTCAGGGATTTGTTCCAGATGCATACCATCAATCTGAGTGTTGCGGTTTGGGTTGGTTTTATAGCCCTCTTTGGAATTGCTACGGATGACGGTGTGGTCATGGCCACCTACCTCACCCAGACCTTTGATCGCAATAAACCGGAGACTTTGGAAACTGTAAGGGCTTCGGTCGTGGAAGCAGGGGAAAAACGGATCCGCCCTTGTTTGATGACCACGGCAACCACGATACTGGCGTTATTGCCCGTGCTGACCTCCACGGGTCGTGGAAGCGATATAATGGTACCCATGGCGATACCATCTTTCGGGGGAATGCTGATTGCCCTGATAACCCTGTTGGTGGTCCCGGTGCTGTACAGTTGGAAAAGTGAATGGCAACTTAAAAGAGAAAATCGATGAAGAAATTACTTAGCATACTCATAGGATCCTTGATGGTCGGCCTGGCTTCGGGACAGACCTTGGATTCCTATATCGAAGAAGCAGAAGCCAACAATCCCGGGATTCAGGCCTTTGAAATAAAATACAATATATCCAGGGAAAAGGTGGGGGAAGCAGATGCATTACCGAATACGGAACTGAGTGCCGGAATTTTTGTCAGCGAACCGGAGACCAGGACCGGCGCACAGAAAGCAAGGTTTTCCATCAAACAAATGCTGCCCCGGTTCGGTACCAAAAGCGCACTTGAAAATTATGCGAATTCATTGGCCGAAGTGGACTACCTGGACCTTGCGATTGCAAAACGTAAACTGCGCCTGTCTCTATCAGGGTCCTATTACCAACTTTTTGCAATTAGAGAAAAGCAGAAGGTATTGGAAGAAAACATCCAACTCTTAAGGACCTATGAAAAGTTGGCATTGACCGCGGTGGAAGTAGGCAATGCCTCGGCAGTGGATGTACTTCGCCTCCAGATCCGCCAGAATGAACTGGAGGAACAAAAATTGGTTTTAGAGCAGGAATATCAGGCGGAGCGGATAAAGTTTAATAATCTGTTGAACAGGGACAATACTTTGGCAATTGCAGTTGTTGATTCTTTGCCGTTATACGCGAAAAGCAAAATGGAACAAGCGCACCTGGAAGTGCATCCCGAACTGGAGAGGTACGACAGACTCTATGAATCCGTAGCGCAATCGGAATTATTGAACTTAAAAGAGGCAAATCCTAATTTGGGTTTTGGATTGGATTATATTCCCGTGGCGGATAGGGCGGGAATGAACTTTAGCGATAATGGCAAGGATATTCTAATGCCTATGGTGTCCATGTCGATTCCCATTTTTAATAATATATACAGGTCTAAATCAATACAAAACGAACTGAGACAGGAAGAAATCAGCGCCCAGAAAGAAAACCGGAAAAATCTTTTGGAAACCATTTTGAGCGATGCCGTCAATAACCGGGAAGCGGCCGGGATAAAATACAGAACACAATTAATAAACGGAGCACGGGCAAAGGATGCCGAAGAAATCCTCATCAAAAACTATGAGACCGGAACCACAGACTTTAACGATGTACTCGACATACAGGAACTACAACTGAAGTTCCGGATGAACGCCGTAGAGGCCGTCAAAAATTACCATGTTCAATCGGCCATCATCAACTATTTAACGGATCAATACTGAACTATATTCAGCACAAGAAAATAAATGCAATACAATTATCTTATTCTCCTTTTTTACCATAAATTCTAAAATCAAAAAAATGAAACGAAACGTAACACTGACAATCGCGACAATCACGCTAATTGCTTTGGCCTCTTGTGGGGAAACAAAGAATAAACAGGATTCCAAAATCAATACCCCGGAAGAAATCGGATCCAAAAAGGAGAATATGGCCGAAATCGCCGACGCCTCTTTTTCTGATGCGATGACCGGAAAGGTTTTCTATAATTATCAGCAGGTTCGAATGGCGTTGGTGAATTCCGATGCAGATGAAGTGAACCTGGCGGCCGGCAACCTGGCTGCTCATTTTACCGGGGAAAGGGCGGAATTGAAATCCATGGCCCTGGCCATGGCCGAAACCGGTGAAATTGAAAAACAACGGGAGCTCTTTTCCCGGTTAACGGAAATGGTAGAACCCATGTTCAAAGAATCGATTTCCGAGGGTGCCATATATAAGCAATTTTGCCCTATGGCCTTCGACGGCAAAGGCGGGTACTGGATTTCCAATGTTGAAGAAATAAAGAATCCGTACTACGGGGAGAAGATGTTGAAATGCGGAAAGGTAACTGAAACCATCAAAAAGTAAAACATGAAGCACACCTATCATATCAACGGAATGACTTGTAACGGTTGTCGAAACCATGTAGAAGAAACGCTCGCAAAAGTAGAAGGTGTGACTTTGGTTTCTGTTGATTTGGCAACAGCGGAAGCCACCATTGAAATGGAAAACCATATTCCGGTAGAAATGTTCCAGGCTGCCCTGAAAAATAATGGAAGCCGGTATGGCATCCATGAACATAGCGGGCATCCACATACGGCACCAGAGCAACCCCACATATCCAAAGGCACCGGAACGTTTTACTGCCCGATGCACTGCGAAGGCGATAAGACCTATGACAATCCGGGCGATTGCCCCGTTTGTGGCATGGATTTGGTTGAGGAGCAAAATGTCGCCTCCACTACTTATATACAATATACCTGTCCAATGCATCCTGAAATCGTTCGCGACAACCCGGGAAGCTGCCCTGTCTGTGGTATGGATTTAGTTCACATGGAACCCATCCTTTCCGCGGAGGAGAGGACCTATAAAAAATTGCTAAAAAAGTTTTGGATCGCAGTTGCGTTTACTTTGCCCATCTTTTTGATAGCGATGTCCGAAATGCTGACCGATAATCCCCTCTACGATCTCCTGGAACAGAAAACCTGGAACTGGATCCAATTTGTACTTTCCGTTCCGGTGGTGTTCTATGCCACCTGGATGTTTTTCGAGCGGGCCTATCGCTCCATCAGGACGTGGCACCTCAATATGTTCACGCTAATAGGTATCGGTGCGGGGGTTGCATGGCTCTTCAGCGTGGTCGCGATGCTAATTCCGGATTTTTTCCCTGCGCAATTCAAAACGGAATCCGGAAGTGTCCATGTCTATTTTGAGGCAGCAACCGTCATATTAACCCTGGTGCTATTGGGACAAGTATTGGAAGCCCGGGCACATAGCAAAACAAATTCCGCCGTTAAAGAGTTGTTGAAACTGGCTCCCAATAAGGCGATTCGGGTCAGGGATGGAAACGAAGAAGAAATCAGCATCGACGAAATTGAACGGGGCGATATATTACGTGTTAAACCAGGGGACAGGATCCCCGTGGATGGTATAGTGACCGAAGGAAATACCTCTGTGGATGAATCCATGATTACGGGGGAACCGATTCCCGTAAACAAATCTGATGGAGATAAGGTCAGTAGTGGAACGATCAACGGCAACCAATCCTTTTTGATGAGTGCGGAAAAGATAGGCTCTGACACCTTGCTGTCGCAGATTATCCAGATGGTCAACGAAGCCGGTCGTAGTAAGGCACCAATTCAAAACCTGGCAGATAAGGTTTCCGGTTATTTTGTTCCGGTTGTAGTGCTGATTTCTATCGTCACTTTCACGGCCTGGGCCATTTGGGGCCCGGAACCGGCCTATGTCTATGCGTTTGTGAATGCGATAGCGGTATTGATCATTGCCTGTCCATGTGCCTTAGGTCTGGCCACTCCGATGTCGGTCATGGTCGGTGTTGGCAGGGGCGCGCAGAACGGTGTGCTTATCAAAAATGCGGAAGCCCTGGAGAAAATGGACAGGGTTGATACCCTAATCGTCGATAAGACGGGAACCATAACCGAAGGTAAACCGACCGTAGAGGCGATTGGTACTTCACGCGATTCCAATTCCGAAGCAGAGGTGCTTCAATACATTGTTTCCCTGAACCAAATGAGTGAACATCCCCTGGCGGAGGCGACTGTAAAATATGGCAAATCGCAGGGAGTAGTGCTATCAAAAACGGACGGGTTCAATGCAGTTACGGGCAAAGGCGTGGAAGGTTTCATAAACGGGAAAAAGGTGTCGCTCGGTAACGATAAAATGATGGAACATGCCAGAGCTGCCATACCATCAAACCTAAAGGAAAATGTACAATCCTATCAGAAAAAAGGCAAAACGGTTTCCTATCTATCCATCGATGGAAAAGCGGTTGGTTTTGTTGTCATCGGGGACAAGATCAAAGATACCAGTAAGCAGGCCATCCAATCCCTTCAGAAAAAAGGGATAGATGTCATCATGCTAACAGGCGATAATCAAAGGACGGCAGAGGCCGTTGCAAGTGAACTGAACCTGACCAATTTTAAAGCAGGAATGCTTCCCGGGGACAAACTAAAAGAGGTGGAAAAACTCCAGGATAAAGGAAAGGTAGTTGCCATGGCCGGGGATGGCATTAACGATGCCCCCGCATTGGCCAAAAGTGATGTGGGAATTGCCATGGGGACCGGAACGGATGTTGCCATAGAAAGTGCGGCCATTACTTTGGTAAAGGGCGATCTGCACGGAATCGTCAAGGCCAGGAACCTAAGTGACGCCGTCATGAAAAATATCAAACAGAACCTGTTCTTTGCCCTGGTATACAATACCCTGGGGGTACCCGTTGCAGCAGGAGTACTCTATCCCTTTTTTGGGATATTGCTTTCGCCAATGATAGCTGCTGCAGCGATGAGCTTTAGTTCTGTGTCGGTCATAGCCAATGCATTGCGATTGAGAACAATTAAAATCGATTAAAAAGTGGTTCAACCTAATACTGCATTAAAGATTGGGAAGGCACATAAGTTCCCCAGCGGTGCGAAAAATCAATAGGCAAAATGAACCTGCAAATAATTTAAAAGAAATGACAAACTATAAAATGAATAAAAATAATCTTTATATCGGGTTGGCCATTATCGGGGGTCTTCTGGCCGGATATCTGATTTTTGGCAATAAAACCAATAACGGCATGGCCATACAGCATGACCATCGCCAGGAAATGGAATCGGGCCCAATGTGGACATGCTCCATGCATCCCCAAATCATACAGCCCGAACCGGGTGACTGTCCCATTTGCGGCATGGAGCTGATCCCTGTCGAATCAGGTGCCGATGGTTTGGCAATTGGTCAATTTAAAATGACCAAAAATGCCATGGCGTTAGCCAATATCCGAACCACAACCGTAGGTTCTGGGAATGCGGGGGACAAAACCCTGAAACTTTCGGGAAAAATTGCCGCGAACGAAAAGGCGGTTGCGACCCAAGCGTCCTATTTTGATGGACGTATGGAAAAATTGCTGGTGAACTTTGAGGGCGAGGAAGTCAGGAACGGCCAGCAATTGGCGACCATCTATTCCCCAGAATTGGTGTCGGCACAACAGGAACTGATAACAGCTGCAAGTTTAAAGGAATCCCAGCCCGCTTTATACAAGGCCGTCCGCAACAAACTTAAACTTTGGAAATTTTCCGAAAAACAAATAGTGCAGATTGAGGAATCTGCTCAGGTTCGGGAGAATTTTCCCGTCTATGCAAACGTTTCAGGAACGGTATCTGAAATCATGGTGGAAGCGGGGGATTACGTAAAACAGGGTTCGCCATTGTTTAAGATCGCCAATCTTAATACGGTTTGGGCGGTTTTTGATGCCTACGAAAATCAGGTCTCCCTGCTAAAAGAAGGTCAAAAAATAGCTATTGTCACCCGGGCTTATCCCGATAAAAAATTGGAAGCCAAAATTTCATTTATAGACCCCGTTTTGAATTCGGCGACAAGAACCGTCGTGGTAAGGGCTGTCTTAAATAACCCAGAAGGTCAGTTAAAACCCGGAATGTTTGTAGCGGGTTCTTTGGGGCTTACCGAGAAAACGGAAAATGATACCATTGTTATTCCTGAAAGTGCCGTGCTATGGACCGGCGAACGATCGGTGGTCTATATCAAGGCCAATCCAGGTGAACCAATTTTTGAAATGCGCGAAATCAATTTGGGCGATGCCATCAACGGGGGGTATGTAGTTCTATCCGGATTGGTAAAAGGGGATGAAATCGTGACCAATGGTACTTTTACAGTCGATGCCGCGGCACAATTAAAAGGAAAAAAATCCATGATGAACGAAGCTGGCGGAAAGACAATGCCAGGGCATGAAGGGCATGAGCGATAAATTGAAAGTCACGCGATTTTCCCAAGTATTCAAATCCTTTATCCCTATCAGGCTTATGAAGATAAAAGGAGTATTTTAAGAATCTTTTTGCATGAATGGAAATTTTCCAAATCTCCCAAATATTTTTTATCCTCTTCTTTTTTACTCATTTTTAAGTAATTGCCGCTAACGGCCCTGTAAGAATCGTAGCTTTAATTTGTGAGTTGGCCTTATACGGCTATGATTTCTTACACATGGTTATGCGCTTTTTTAAATTATTTACTATTGGTATTTTTAAAACATTTAGATATTTAGGCTACTGTAAATTATGACATTGGATTCCAATGACTCAACTCTGGCTTTTATTATTGAATTTTCTGTGGTGCCTTCAATGCCGTAAGTTTACTTTGATCGTAAACATGATCTCCTTTCACGACCATATGAATACTTCCAAGGTTTTCAATATTCTCAAGAGGATTCCTGGCAAGCACAATTAGATGAGCCACCTTTCCAGGTTCCACATAGCCATAGTATTCACTAAGCCCAAAAAATTCAGGGCCATTGATCACTGATGTTGATAAAGCCTGCTGTGGAGTGAGTCCCGACTTAACGAGTAATGCCAATTCGCTATGCAAGGATGTTCCTGGATATACATACGAATTGGATGGACCACAATCTGATCCTGCCAGAAGCGTTATGCCAGCCTGAAACATTGGTAAGACCATGCTCTGCTCCCGTATGTCCATATCACGCATCATTTGCCTTCCTTCCGGGCTCCGGTTTTGCGCTTGCTTTATCCTTCTTTCATAGGTTTTTTGAATGCCAGGCCCTATCCGGGGCAAAAGGCTATCTACAGTCGGATCTATCTCATGTAATTGCGATATCATCTGACCTACGTATAATGTCGGGGTGACGTAGAAATCCTTTGACGCCAATTTAGCAATAGCTTCTCTCGCGAGATCTTCATCATAGGTTTCAAGAATCTGCGGGAACATACTAAAACCAAGGTTTAATTTCCTTAAACTATCGCCAACCGGTGAGGCAAAACTCAGAAAAGAAAAAACATGCTCCGTGCCATCAAGTCCCAATTCAATAGCCTCAAAAGGATTTGCGGACAATGGTATATGTCCTGTAACTTTAAGACCGCGCTTTTCTGCCTCTTTTAGAATATCATAATACAGTTCCGGAGAGAGCGAACTAGCATAGGTTTTTACAAAATCGACTTTCAGGTTTTCAAGTGAATCCAAAGCCGGCGGTATGTCTTCTGTCATTGCGATGGGTATTGAACCAGCCCAATACGGATCAGCCCCATCCAGCTTCGGACCTGAGGTGAAAATGTTTGGCCCGTCCAGTTTACCATCGCTGATTTCATTTCTCCATTGGAGTACGCTGAGCGTTATATCACCTCCCGTGTCCCTGACAGTGGTTATACCATAGGCGATAAAGAGTGGTAACAAATCTCTATTTTCATTGATCAGGGAATCACCTCCCCGAAAGTGGACATGGTTATCCCACAAACCCGGCATCACAAACCTGTTTTCTACATCGATGATTTGGTCAGAGGAATACCTGTCTGCAGATCCCATATCGGTTACCAATTGAATGGTGTCATTGTCAATGCCTATCAATTTTCCAGGTGAATTATTGCCAATTGCTATGTCGATAACAGAAGCGTTGATAATCAATAGATCAAATTTTTCTTTTGGTTGCGGTTGACAGGCAACCAAAAGAATCGAGGTGAAATAATAGATGAGTAGTTTATTTATCACGGTATATTTTTCGGTGGAATTTCCGGGTTCCCTTAAAGCAAATTTATTCATTTTTGTTTCGGGTTTAATGAAGCTTTCCGGCCAAGAACTTTTAAAATTGCCTTCTATTTTCATCCATCGTGCATTTCAACTTTTATACTTGATAGTTTATCAATGAACTGTCCGGACGAATCAAATAAGCCAACGAGCAAAGGGACAATTCAACATTATTTCATCACGTTTTTTTTACTAGCTGCTCATAACGACCTTGATAAAATGAGTTTTCCCGGATCACCGAAACTTTAGTGAAGGTGATAGTTCATTTTATCTTTTGTTGTCAATGGTTTCATAGTAATCTCATCGACTATCAATGTTCAAACATCCCCGATTTAACCAGTTGCCTACTGAATTCAATGTGCCTACCATATTCCTTTTTTGAATTCCACGTTCCAAAATATGCCATCACTATATCTCTGGACGGAGATATGTATAGGCCTTGCCCGCCCATTCCATATTTAACAAAATCCCCATCATCATACACATCATCCCAATGATAGTTGTTATATTTTTTTTCGTCAAAAAACCAAACCTTGTTTCGAAGATTTGGATTGAAATCAGATTGTATTCTGTCAAGGTAGCTCTCAACATTCAACGGAGCTTCGGGGTTTTGTCCTGATCGGGTGAACAGCAATCCGTATCGTGCCAAATCACGGAGAGTTGAACTCATACCCATCCATGATTGTGAGCCATTATTTTTTGTGGTAAGCATAAGCGCGTTTGATTCACTTCCCACATAATTCCAAATCTCATCTTGTAGTATTTGGTTAAATGTTTTGGCTGTGACTCTTTCAATAATTTTGGTGAGGATATCAGTATTTACCGAAGTATACATAAAAGTTTGTCCGGGTGCTTCAAGCTTCTTCATATTTTTTAGATATTCTATTTGATTATTAGAATCATAGGAATGGAAAAAGTCTGAAAAATAGTTTCTGAAACAAGAATTTGGATTCATACGATCAGTTTCCGCCTCGTCACAATTAATACCGGAACTCATATTGAGCACGTCAATGATCTTGATCCCTTCCCATGATGTCTCTTTCAATACAGGCAGATAGGTTTCGACTGGATATGAGCTATTGATTTTATTGCGATCTTCTAGAATGGAAACAATTGTCGCAACCAAAGATTTAGTCACGGACATCCAATTATGCAATTCATAAGGGCGCATCCTTGGGTATTGTTCAAATACGATTTCTCCATGATGTAAAATTATTAGACCATCTGCCAATGAGTTATTGACAAAGTCATGAAATGTTAACTTTTCCGTGCCATCAGTTACTATAAAATTGTCAATTCGTGGATCAGGGTTATAGTTCAGTTGCTTAACAGGACCTTTTTTATAAATAATTTCGTGAGGCCAATACTTCGACATATTTAAAAAAGTGTAACGAGTCAAATCATCGCCCGCCGTCCAAATGTGATATTCATTTTCGAATCCGGAATGCAATTCATTAATCTCTTGAGGAGTAAATCCTGTATATTTATTCGTATTTATTTGTGCGGAAACTTCAAAAAAAGTAACAACGACTAATATGGGAATAAGTATCGTTTTCATTTTCATTTTTTTATAGTTTACAACCAAGCGTATATGATCATTGATCATAAATCCAATATACAAACAATAGTTAAATGACCATCACCGGTGGTGGCGTTTCATAAAATGGCGGTTAAAAAGAACAGAAGATGAAAATTATTAGTGTCTCCCAAAAGGTTCCTCTTATAAAACTTTTATAGAACCAGAGCACTACCAGAACACCTCCCATTGGAGAAAAAGTTTAATCAGGATTACTGTTTTCAATCCAGTTTATCACGGAGCGCTCTAAATGGACCATTGGCATACAAACTATAACCCAAAATCGCCTCCTTATAACTTCTGTTTCTAAATATGTCCTTAATAATTTACAAGTCGATTAGTACTCCGATAAAACGGTTGTATAGCAGTACGATTTAGAAAATAAGCCGCGGCCTTTAAAACGCTGGTTTAAAGATGCTCCGTTGGAAATATATTTATGTGTATGGCACCAATTCCCTTTCATCGGGCATTTTCATTTTTTTTAGGATTTTGCGAATTTGGCACCTTATTTATACTTAATTTCATTTTCGCAAAAATCAACATGCATGAGACCCGTTACCACACTTCTTATTTTAGCACTTATTTTATCCTGTGCCTCCCGCCCCGATTCCGCAGATTCTAAACCCGTTCTTTTGATGGCGGACCCGTTGGGCTACGGCCTGGATCAGGAAGAAATAGATCAGATCGATGCGCATATTCAGTGGGCGATCGATTCGGCATTGATTTCCGGCGCAGTGGCCCTGATTGCGAGGGAGGACAAAATCATTTACCAAAAGGCCTTTGGATTCAGTGATCGGGAGAAGTCCCGGGAAATGTCCCTGGACAACATCTTTCGTTTTGCTTCCATGTCCAAGCCGATAACATCAACCGCTGTGATGCAATTGATCGAGCAAGGTAAACTGTCGACCGATGACCCGCTATCGAAATTCATCCCTGAGTTTGCAGACGTTGAGGTATTGGAGACTTTCAACGAAAAAGATTCGTCGTTCTCTTCCGTTCCCATGGAACGAGAGATTACGGTACACCACCTCTTAACCCACACTTCAGGTATCCCGTATGCCGTTTTCCACCCGATAG
>DATGCB010000377.1:0-2990 GCA_035312365.1 Eudoraea sp.
CAAAAAGAACAGGGCATAGAAACCTGGCTCAACAGGTTACAGGAGGCCCTGGAGACTTCGAATGGGAATGCGGTAGATTTCGTGGAAGAATTTAAGCTCAACCTTTATTCCAAGGAGATCTTTGTATTTACACCCAAAGGTGATCTTAAATCACTTCCGAAAGGGGCCACGCCTCTCGACTTTGCCTTTCACATACATACCGAAATCGGTATGCGTACCCGCGGTTCAAAGGTCAATGGAAAACTGGTGCCTTTAAGTACTGTTCTACAAAGTGGCGACCAGGTTGAAATTATTACCTCCGAAAAAGCGAGTCCAAATAAAAATTGGCTGGACTATGCCACCACGGCACGGGCGCGTTCCAAGATCCGGTCTTCACTCCGGGAGGAGAAGAAACAAATTGCCCTGGATGGAAAAGAGGTCCTGAGGAGAAAGCTAAAGTCGCAGAAAATAAGGCTGGGGGAGGATGTGATCAATCAAATGGTGGTCTTTTTCAAACTCAAGACGAGTCTCGACCTGTTCTACAGGGTGGGTATCGGTGCCATAGACAATCAGATGATCAAGGATTTTGCCTCGTCCTATAGCAATGCCTTTATCAGTTTTTTCAAAAATAAGATCAGGAGAAAGTCGGTCCCTGAAGATATCGACAAGGAGGAAATCACCTCCAAATACGACATGCTGGTCTTTGGCAAGGAAGACGAAAAACTGGATTACACCCTCTCCAAATGTTGCAAGCCCATCCCGGGAGATGAAGTCTTTGGATTTATTAGTGTAAACGAGGGCATTAAGGTACACAAGAAGAATTGCCCAAATGCCATTTCCCTGCAGTCCAACTATGCCTACCGTATCATCAATGCCAAATGGATAGATTCTACCCAGGAGGAATATACCTCGGAAATTAAACTCACGGGTATAGACAACCTGGGACTTATGAATGAAATCACCGAAATTATCTCGGACAATATGCACGTGAATATGCGTAATCTCAACTTCAGTACCGATGGTGGGACCTTTACCGGGAAGATCACGGTAGTAGTAAAAAACAAGGCGATCCTTAAAAAATTAATAGATAACCTCAAGCAGATAAACGGCATTGATAAAGTAACCAGAATATAAATTTTAACTGTACATTTGTACATTGATGCAGTGCTATTTACCATGGGGAACAAGAAGGATCAGGAAATTGTTAAAAACGTTTTTACCGCCTTTCTGGAGGATAACGGTCATAGAAAAACACCCGAGCGCTACGCAATACTTCAGGAAATTTATGATAGTGATGAGCATTTTGACATTGAATCGCTATACATCAATATGAAGAACAAAAATTATCGGGTGAGCCGGGCTACCCTATACAACACCATCGAACTTTTATTGGAATGCAAATTGGTCAGGAAGCATCAGTTTGGAAAAAATCAGGCACAGTATGAGAAATCGTATTTTGACCGCCAGCACGACCATGTTATCCTTACGGATACCGGTGAAGTGGTGGAATTTTGCGACCCCAGGATCCAGTCCATTAAAAAAACCATTGAAGAAGTTTTCGACATCAAAATTAACAACCATTCCCTGTATTTCTACGGAACGCGGAATAAAGAATAAATAGCAAACAACTAACCAGATTTTATACATGGCGGTAGATTTACTACTAGGATTACAATGGGGAGACGAAGGAAAGGGTAAAATTGTTGATGTACTTACCAAGGATTATGACATCATTGCAAGATTTCAGGGGGGGCCCAATGCAGGCCATACCCTGGAATTTGATGGAATAAAGCATGTATTGCATACCATCCCATCGGGAATATTCCACAAGAATGCCTTAAATATTGTGGGGAACGGGGTGGTCATTGATCCCGTGATCTTCAGAAAGGAACTGGACAATCTGGAAAAGTTCAGGATCGATATCGGCTCCAGGTTATTCATCTCCCGAAAAGCGCATTTAATCCTGCCTACACATCGCCTGTTGGATGCAGCTTCGGAAGCCTCCAAAGGAAAAGCAAAAATAGGATCAACCCTTAAAGGCATCGGCCCCACCTATATGGACAAAACGGGCAGGAACGGGATGCGTATCGGAGATCTGGAACTCGCTAACTGGAAAGAAAAATACCGTGCCCTGGCAGATAAGCACGAAGCTATGATCGACTTCTATGACGTGGAGATCCAATATGATCTCAAGGAACTGGAAGACGAATTTATGAGTGCTATCGGAGAACTAATGAAACTGAGGTTCATAGATAGTGAGGAATATATATACCAGGCCCGGAAAGAAGGTAAGAAAATCCTCGCTGAGGGGGCTCAGGGTTCATTGTTGGACATCGATTTCGGCACTTATCCCTATGTGACCTCCTCCAATACGACAGCCGCCGGCGCCTGTACCGGTCTCGGGGTGGCTCCGGGCGCAATTGGCCGTGTATTCGGTATTTTCAAGGCCTATGCCACCCGGGTGGGAAGTGGTCCGTTTCCAACGGAGTTATTTGACAAGGATGGAGCC
Organism: Eudoraea sp.; assembly: GCA_035312365.1. GTDB lineage: Bacteria > Bacteroidota > Bacteroidia > Flavobacteriales > Flavobacteriaceae > JAFMPW01. Next base: position 2,489 of record DATGCB010000377.1, read on the forward strand.
ACCATGGGCCGGGTCGGAAATGAATTTGGGGCCACTACCGGGAGGCCTAGAAGATGTGGCTGGTTAGACCTTGTAGCCTTAAAATATGCGGTTCAGATCAACGGTGTAACCGAGTTAATGATGATGAAGGGAGACGTTTTAAGTGGGTTCAAAAAAATAAAGGTCTGTACCGCCTATTCCTACAAAGGCAAGACGATCAGGCATTTACCGTTTAATATCGAGGCCGAAAATGTCACCCCGATCTATACCGAAATGCAGGGTTGGGCAAAAGACCTGACCAAAATGAGCAAAGCTGAAGAGTTACCGGGAACCCTGAACGATTATATAGATTTTCTGGAAGGGGAATTAGAAGTCCCGATTAAAATTGTTTCCGTTGGTCCGGACCGTACACAAACGATACACCGTTAGCACGGGAATCGCCGCCATTTTGTGGTAACCATAGCTCCTTCGCGTATCTTACAACGTGTTAAAGGCCTGGTGGGCGGGGACCGCGGTACATGGT
>DATGCB010000378.1:0-4296 GCA_035312365.1 Eudoraea sp.
CCTTCCACTTTTCATGTAACCGGGCCGCCCAATACTCTACATTGTCCGTTTTTAACTGTATATCGGCTTTATCGTGTTCGAATTCTTTGCCGAATGCGCCCTGGTAATAATTGTGCGCCTCCGTTATTTCCGAAACTTCAATAAATGCGTTGCTGCCTTCGGGGCCAAACCTCATTATAATCCCCCTGGAACCATTCCCGTCATCATATTCTTCTGCGATTTCCAGGTTGAGAACCTGGGTATAAAATCTTTTAGAGGCTTCAAAGTCCCTGGTTCTAATGACCGTTTTTAAACTTAAAAGAGGGTGACGGGTTGAGTCAATTACTTTAGTATTCATGTTTAAAATGTAAAGAACAGCCCCTCATGTGAATTATAACTACAGAAGGGCTGCTTTAAATTCACAGGCTCCCAAATGGGTTGGCATGCTTCCACACCGGTATTAAAATAGGTACATCCTTAAAGAAAGATTCTATTCAGCTGTAACCGGATCTATGACGGTTGCTACTTTGCTCACGGAATTTGCCGGAAATCCTCCTTGTTTGGCATGTTCCCTGACCATCTCTTCATTCGGCGCATTGTACACGCAATAGATCTTATCCGTGGTTACATAACTCTGTACCCACTGAATTTGTGGCCCCATGTTGGTTAACACTCCACAAGAGGTTTGTGAGATTCCCTTAAGCTGTTCCGAGGTTAAATTACCTGCACCCGGAATTTCCCTTTCAATTACGAACTTTGGCATACGAGTATTTTTTAAAGACCCTACTCTTTTGGCTTTTCGGTTTCGCCTCGTTTTTTTGAGTGGTCGCTGATCTCCACTTTTAACATGTCCTGTGCACTTTAAGTTTAAATAAGCTTTTTAGTTTATGATCTTCAAAGACCTGCAGCTACCGGGGAGGGCTGGATTTTCCGTTGCCTAATCAACGGGTTATGCAGCTTGCGGTAATAAAATTAAAAAGGGGGGATCAATTCCGATTCCTTAAATGTAAGAAATCTTGCCCATACCCGCTATGCCCACGGTGGCTTTTTTAAGGAGGTAACCTGCTGGCTTCCCACCGGCCCGCCCTCCGAATTCTTATTCCTTGGTTGCCTTGATAATACACTAAGGGTAACGAGTTTGTCGCGGGTAGCACTGCCACCAGTGCCAACAGCTATCCTATTGTACATATCCCACAAGTCTGGCCAATGTTGTGGCCTGAGAAAGAACTGTTATTCAATTCATAAAGGTCAATTACCTATTTTGCCCGGAATTATTTTAGTTCCCTTATCCTGACATTTCTAAAAGAGACCTTCCCGGGATGGTCCTGGAAGCAGATATGGCCTTTGGTATATTTACCAAAGTCGTGCCACCGGGCTTCGCCCAGGTATTCGAAATCTTCAGAGCTGCTGAATTTACTTTTCTGATACATTGCGTCCCATTCGGCCCCCTGTAGCGGAAATGAATTAATTAATACTCCGTTGAGGATTACCTCTCCCCGGTTGGCGGCGTAATCTACCTTAATGTGGTACGAATTCCACTCGCCCGCAGGCTTTGCGACATCTGTTCTTGCCGGTGCAGACAGATCATACAGGGCCCCTACAAAATGTTTTCGGTCTTCAAGATCTTCTATCGCGTTGTTGATTTCAATTTCCCCTCCCAACGCTGATTTCGGGTCGTCATAAATTGCAGGATCCAATATCTGAATTTCCTGCCCCGTTTGATATGGATATTTATATTTTTCATCTTCTTTTACGCCCCACATAAATCCGCTATTTCCACCCGGAATTACGTTCCAGTCAAATTGTATTTCAAAATTGCCATAGACCTTGTCTGACAACAGGCTGGCATCTCCCTCACCTGTTTCCATATCCGAGACGCCGTTGAATATAAGGGTATTGTCTTTAACGATCCATCCTTTTTTGGACCCGTCGTCCTGAAAAATGTGCCAGCCTTCAAGCGAATTATCATGGATTAGGGTTTGCCATCCGGCTTCCGGTGATTTGCATTGCCACAGAAAAATTGCGACTATAAAAGGAATTAAGTTTTTAATCATGTCTATTTTTTTAGTGTCTTTAATTCAATTCCAGACAGATAAATCAACTAATTCGGTTTCCGGGTATTAGAAGCTCCATCTAGTGTATTCATTCTCCACAGGGGTATCATCCAGACGAGTACGCAGTGCCTTGCTAAGGAACGGCCGGTGGATGTGTTCTTTAATAAATCAGTGTATAGGTCATAATCTGCAATCCAAAATCAAAAAGCTCAGTGTTCGTCAGTTTGGTCTTAAAGGCAGCTTTTGAATCACCAAATATTTTGATCCCCCGGCCTAAAATCAATGGGTTTAATTTAACCTTCAGTTCGTCAATTTGTTGATTTTCCAGAAGCCATCCGGCAAATTGTCCACCCCCGCATAAATAGATATCTGTATCTGCCTGCTGCCGTATCTTCTCAATTTCCGAAATATTAATTTTCTTAATTTCAATACTGGGGTCCTGGTTCTCAAAAGTCAATGTATTTGAAAATATGTAATGTTTCATGTGCGGGTACGCCGGCTGCCCGGGCTCGATTCCAAATTTGTAGCCGAATTCATAGGTATTCCTGCCCATGATCACCGTTTTAAAACCGGCCAGGTCTTTCAGGTATTTGTCGAGCCCGCTTCCTTCCCCCACAAAACCACTGATGTCGTCATTATGGCCGGCAATACGACCATCTAAGGAGCTTGCGACATAATAAACAATTTTGTTCATACTTGCTTCTCTATCATATATTTGGTTGGTTGTTTTCTACGGATCACAAGGGTTCCAACTAAAAAATATCACGGACGCGGACCCAGATGGTATCCGATACTTAGCCGGGGAGGTTTGTTTGAAATTATTCTTCAAATTCGGCCATTTTTTTAACGATATGAGCCATTAATTCACCAAACTCCTTCTCGGGGCTAAAATCAATTAATTTAACGTCTTCCTCAACGATGGCGGTATGTCCTGCCGGCAAATTAAAAACATCCCCGGTGCTGACAACTTCCTCAGAATTATCATCATATATGACGCGCATTGTACCCTTCACAATGTAACCCCAATGCGGGCAATGGCAACTGTTGTTTTTTAATCCCTGAAGCAGAGGCGTGAAGTCGGTTCCTTTGGGTATTTCATTAAAATCAATGGTCATTCCTCCATATCCACGGAGGTTGCGCATCGTGGAATCAGGGGTCCGCATTGCAACAGGGATCTCATTTTTATTGATTTTCATAATCTTACTGTTTTAAGTGTTCACTTGATTAAATTCGTTAACTACGGGATGTGCTATTGCCTATATTAATTGTCATTGATGATTATTTTAATCATTTTAGTAACGGGTGATTTTTATCCAATTGCAATAAGTCCCAAAGATTGCCATACAAGTCCTTAAATACGGCTACTGTTCCATAATCTGTTTTTTTTGGCTCCCTGGTAAATTCAATTCCTTTTGAGGTCATTTCATTATAATCTCGCCAGAAATTATCAGAATTTAAAAAGAGGAAAACCCTTCCACCTGTCTGATTCCCAATAAACTTTACCTGTTCCGGGGTTGAAGCTCTTGCAAGTAATAAAGTGGTTCCATTTGAACCCGGAGGCGATATAACTACCCAACGTTTGTCCTGTTCCGGCTGGAAGGTATCTTCAATTAAATCAAAATGTAATTTCCCGGTATAAAACGCAATGGCTTCATCGTAATCTTTAACAACCAGGGCAATGTGAACTATGGATTGTTTCATCTGTAAGCAACACTTTTAAACGGGCGGTAAAGTACTGGTGCAGGGGGATCACTTTTCAAAATTGATTTTTATAGATATTGAGGATTATTTCGGTGGCATTTCTGGCCGATTCGCCGGATATCAGGGGATCACGGCCGGTCCTGACAGCCGCTACAAAATCTTTTATAATGAGCTCGTGATTTATGGTGTCATGTACCGAGGCGGTGGAGGCACCCGTATGTTTATTTTTACCCGACTTCTGTGCGCTTGGATTTGGCAGGCCTTCAATATCCCATTGGGTAATGACATCATTTTCCATTACGAGGTACCCTTTGGTGGAATAAATTTCCATTTTTGCCGGAAATCCCGGTTTTGTAGCCGTTGAAGCCGTAATTGTGCCTATGAGGCCCGAATCGTGCCAACAAATCACCCCACCATGGTCTTCTACCTCGATATCATGGACAAAGGTACCCAGTTTGCTGACCAGTTTTTCAGGCTTACCAAAGTACCAGTAATATAGATCGATATAGTGGGAGGCTTGTTGTATGAATGGGCCTCCGCCATCAATTTTATAGGTTCCCCT
>DATGCB010000379.1:0-2606 GCA_035312365.1 Eudoraea sp.
TAAAACGGGTAGTAGAAAGAGGTACTCAGGTCCCTGAGCAGATAGGTGAAAGAACCATTACCCCCGACAGCCCCCAGTGCAAGTGCATTCTTTCCGTTGTCGTCAAAAGATAGTTTCTCATTTACCGCATTGGAAAGGACATAGAAAACCGTATTGATTTCCTGGGAATAGTAAGGGGTGCCTTCATGAAATTTAGATTCAGGGATCCCGGTAAAAGGGTTGGGATTTATTATTTGTCCTCCCAGACCTACTTTTCCGACCAAAATGTCGAGAAAACCTTCCCCTGAGGGGGTATACATACTTTTTGAATCCTGAGGGCGTCCACTTGAAAACAGGAGCTTATCCCCGTAAAAAGAAGGAGCGAAATCCGATTGGGGACTGTTGGCATTGATATTGAAAATTTTAACCTGCAGAGGAATACCGTCAATGGATTGCAGTAAATCAAAATTGAATTCAGCATTTTCCAATAACTCTTTGGACAGGGAGGTTGTCTTGGTCGCTAAAAATGCCTTTGCCCTGTCCATGCCCGAAGTTCTGGTCATGGACTGAAGCATTTTGTTAAAGTGGTGATTAGACATGGTACTATCTGCCTTATATACCTCAAGATACTTTTCAGACGCCTGCCTGTAATTCCTTATTTTGAAAAAAGAATCCGCAAGATTCAACAACTGCTGGTTGGTGAGCGGTGCCTGATTCATTTCCTTGTAATATTCCTTTATGGCATCGCTGTATGCATACTCAAAAAACAGGATATCGGCCCGTGACTTTTTCACCTGGGCGGTAATAACCCCGGCTATCATCAGGAACCATATTACGAATACACCTTTAACTCTCATACTGCTATTCCTTTAAAAAAATCGTGGTGTGTCAATTTGTTTTGGTTTGCCCTTCCGGCTTTTTGTACTCTCATCATCGCTGCGTTCCCCACCTTTCCCGAGGTAAAATTTAAGTATCACTTCATGTGAACCACTATTATAAGCCCCCAGGCCATTCGTGTTGTAATCGTAGGAATATCCGATAAAGGTTGAGTTCGAAATCTGAAAACCGGCCAACCCGCTTACCGCATTTTCCGATCTGTACGATGCCCCCGCGGTAAATACACCACTGATCAAAAAATTCGCGGATGCATTTAAGGTGACCGGAGCTCCCTTGATATAGTTCACCAGGAAGGCAGGTTTGAATTTCAATCCGTCGGAAAGGTCAAAAACAACCCCGCCGATAAAATTGAACTGGGTTTTATCCTCGACGATCGTCGCCACGTCATCATCGTAAACACCGTCTGTCAAAAAATTCGGTACGGAAGCACCCAGGTACCAGTTTTCATCATAAAGGAACAATCCTGCCCCGATGGTCGGATAAAATTTCTTTATAATTTCCCGGTCCAATATGGGTTCCCCCGGGTTTTCAAAAGTTCCCTTTGAGAAATCCACATTGAGAAAAGAGCCTCCCGCATCGATCCCAAAAGACAACTTTGCACTTTCAGACACATTTACCTGAAATGAATAGGAAGCATCCACATAGGTCTGAGTGGTGGGGCCAAGCTGATCACTTATGGCATTGAATCCAATCCCGTGTTTTTCATTGGCCAGGGGAACATTTAACCCAAATCGGATTGTTCTCGGCGCGCCGGGGATATCTATCCATTGCGCCCTGTACAAAGCTGAAATATCGGGGGTCTCCACCGTCCCGACATAGGCCGGGTTAAAACTTCCAATATTATACATGTACTGCGTGTACTGCGGGTCCCTTTGAGCCTGTCCCTGAAATACAATACCCAGGGTAAGGACGACGAGAATAAAGCTGATTTTATTTTCTAATCTACTTGTAATACAAGTCATTATTTATGTCATCTTATGAGCTGAATCCAGCCTTTCCTTATCTCTGAACCGTCGCCCAGATCCAATATATAATAATATGTGCCGTCTGGCGCCTCTTCATTTTTCCAGGTGCCATCCCACACCCTGTCTTCCAACATATTCCTGGCTTCAAAAACTGCGTTGCCATACCGGTTAAAAATTTGCAGGGAGCTATTGGCAAAATTTCCTATATCCCGAATGGTAAGGAAGTCATTGGTCCCATCCCCATTGGGTGAAAATTGATTAAATATAAATCCGGGATCGGCTTCAGTGGGTAAATTTACCCTGACATTTACGGAAGCCTCATTATTGTCCAGGCGATCTTCTGAATCCCGGGGTGAAGATCGTAAAATAGTTGCAGTATTGGTAAAAATTCCCTCCAGGGGCACTCTTACCGTTATCTCCAGGGTTGCTTCCTGGTTTCTCAGTAAAGTAGGAATTTCCCAAATACCGTCAGCAGCATCGTAATCTCCCTGATCTGCCAAATGCGACACGTATATAAATCCGCGGTCCCTGCCCAGAACATCACTCACCTGAATATTCGACACAATACCTGCCTCCGAATCCGATTTATTGGCGACCAAAACGGTAAAGACCACTTCGTCACCAACCAGAGGATTGGCGCTCAGGGCACTTTTTTCTATGGCAAGGTCTATTCCCTCGGGCCGCTCAAAAACAAGGGTCACTGTCGCTACATTGTTGGAGGCATTATTGTCATCCGGAAATGACTCCAACAGTTCTGCAGTATTG
>DATGCB010000380.1:0-2263 GCA_035312365.1 Eudoraea sp.
TACAGTGAGCAATGTTCCTACCGTGATATCTATATTTTCACTGTCAAATATGTTATAGGATAAAATTTCCCTAATGGAACTAAGAATGTACTGAAGTTTCTCCATGCTAATATTTTAACCATTTAAACAATTCCCTGTACGTTGGTTTTTTTCCATACATCAATATTCCAACCCTGTATATTTTAGCCGCAAGCCATACGATCCCAATAAAAGTAACTATTAAGAGGACAATGGAGGCGAGCAATTGCCAAACAGGTACCCCGCCCTCGCCGATACCTCCCGGAAGTCGCATCAACATAACAATGGGCGATGTCAGGGGAAACAATGAGAAACCAACGGCTATGGGGCCATGGGGATTACTGAATACCGAAAAGAATCCCACATAAATAGCCAGCATTAATGGCAGAATAATTGGGAAAATAAACTGTTGCGTATCCGTTTCGTTATCCACAGCTGCTCCTATTGCCGCATAAATAGAACTGTAAATCAGATACCCCAGTATAAAATAAGTGATAAAAAAGAAAATGAGCATCAACCACGGAATCTCCAGGAGTTCCTCTGCATATAACAACATGGTGTCGGTTGCTGCGGGGGTAGCCGTCATTTGCGACACTGTATCTCCCGGCAGGGTGGCAGCGTCACCGAGGGCGGAGGGATCTATACCAAAACTATAGATCACCACCAAAAGTAACAGGGAGGCAGAAATAATCCAGATGGCAAACTGGGTGATCCCCGCAAGCGATGTGCCTATGATCTTACCGAGCATCAGTTGAAAGGGCTTTACAGAAGAAATAATGACCTCGATGATCCTGCTGGTTTTTTCCTCTATAACGCTCCTCATCACAAAACCACCATAGATAATAATAAACATCATAATAAGGTACCCAAACCCCCCGCCTATAATCGCCTTGATCTCATTGATACCCTTTAAATTCTGTTCCCCTGCAAAGGTGGCAGTACGGATCTCATAATGGTCATCCAGGGATGCAAATTCCTTTGCCGAAACCCCAAGTTCCAGTAGCTTCCGCTGCCGGAGCCGCTCCTGGAATATATCCTCCAGCCTGCCTACAACAGCAGTATTTGGGGCCTCCCTTGTATAGAAAAATGCATTTCTTGTCACCTCTTCCAATTCTCCCTTACCCGGAATATAGAGAAGGCCGTAGTATCCGAGACCTGACGTTGAGTCTTTGGCCTCTTCCAGTGAAATGTTTTTGAATTTTATATAGGAAGTACTTTCGGTGGTGATAAAATCAGTTGTAAAATAATCGCTCTCATTCAATACCGAAATGATCCTTTTTTCGCTGTCATTGATCTTTGTCAGATAAGCGATAAGAACAATCATCCCAACCATAAGGATGGGGCTCAGAAAGGTCATGATCACAAAAGACCTGTTCCTGACCTTTGCCAGATATTCCCTTCTTATGATCAGTCCCAATTTACGCATTCACATCTTTCTTTTGTACCGTTTGAATAAATATATCACTGGCCGATGGAATGGTCTCCACAAAACTGCTGATACTTGCCCTGGAAGACAGGTGTGTTAAAAAAGCGCGGGTATCCTGGGTTGGCAGTTGCACGAGGAAATCGAGCTGCTGACCCAAATGGTCATAGGTGGAACGGGAAATCTGAAATTTATCGGATAGCTCTTTTAGTAACCGCTCCCCGTGGGCAACCTCCAAGCCTACCTTAAAAGTATTGTTCTTGTAATCCTTTTTGATTTCTGAAAGTTTGCCGTCAAGAATTTTTTCAGAGTTGTGCAACAGGGCTATATATTCGCATAACTCTTCCACAGATTCCATTCTATGTGTAGAAAAAATGATAGAGGTTCCCTTTTCCTTTAAATTTATGATCTCGTCCTTAATGATATTTGCATTTATGGGGTCAAAACCACTGAAGGGTTCATCGAAAATAAGGAGCTTAGGTTCATGCAATACAGTCACTATAAACTGGATCTTTTGAGCCATTCCTTTTGATAATTCCTGAATTTTCTTATTCCACCAGTCCCCAATCTCCAGTTTATCGAACCAGTATTTGAGGCGTTTCTTTGCTTCCGTTCTGCTCAGCCCTTTTAATTGGGCAAGATAAAGGGTCTGTTCCCCCACTTTCATACTTTTATAGAGGCCACGTTCTTCCGGTAAATATCCGATAAGTGCAATATGATGCGGATGAAGTAATTCCCCGTCAAAATAAACCTCCCCGGAATCGGGGTAGGTGATCTGGTTAATGATCCGTAAAAGTGTCGTTTTCCCTGCGCCGTTAGGGC
>DATGCB010000381.1:0-3551 GCA_035312365.1 Eudoraea sp.
AGATACTTTTAATGAAAATTTAAAGTAAAAACGGTATTCCCGTTCGAGGTAACCCTGATATTGCCTCCGTGAAGGTGCATAATTTGTTTGGACAGGCTTAGACCAATCCCAGTGCCCGCGCCTTTTGTGGTAAAAAAGGGAACAAATATTTCGTCGATGTGTTCCGGAGGTATTCCCGGCCCGTTGTCCCTTACCTCAATAAATTTGTTTCCCTGGGAGGTACTGCCTGCGGTAATTTTAATCTTTCCGTTTTCCTGGTCCGTTAAAGACTGGCGCGCATTTTTGCAAAGGTTAATCAAGACCTGTGAAATTTGTTTTTCATCGATAAAGAGTTCAAGGTCCTCAGGGGACGTGATAGTTTCAAAGGCAATGATATTAGCTTCGTTTTCCTGGTCCATCAAAACCTTGATTCTGTCCAGCAATTTCCGGGCTGGCACCAGGGACTTATCCGGGGCAGGTAAATTCAGAATACTTCGATATGATTGCACAAATGCCATGAGGTCCACTCCCTGCTCCTTAATTACCTCCAGGCCCTTCACCGTATTCCGGATGTGTTCGGCATTTAATTGATCCTCAGGCAACAGGCCATCGCGCGTTTTGAAATATTTTAAGATTGATTCCGAAATAGAAGTTATGGGCGTTATGGTATTCATGATCTCATGGGCAAGTACGCGTATTAACCGCACCCATGAATCGGTTTCTTTTTCGTCCAATTCCATGTGGATGTCCTGGGCAACCACCAGAAACAGGTCCTCATTATTTAGGGCAATAGCCGTGGATTTCAGTGAAATTTGTTTTTTCTCCCTTTCATTGGTCAATTGCACCAATTCCCTTTCAAAAGGCTGCATACCTGAAAACAATTGAAACAGTTTTGGCTCCACCTGTGTAAGCTGTTTGATGTGGTTTAAGGGAGTATAGGTCAGGAGTTCCTCAATTTTAGGATTTGCTATGAGAATATGGCCCTTTTTATTGTAGGTTAGAATGCCAATATCTGCATGCCTGATAATTTCCTGATAGTACTGTTCCTGGATTTGTTTCTTAATATGAATTTCCTGGATCATAATATTGAGCATATTAAGACTGTGATTGAGTTCCTCCAGGGATTTTACACTTAACTTTTCCGGAAAACGCAGCGTAAAGTCCTCATTTTGTATGGCATCAAAGAAGTAGGCAATTTTCCGGTTCGTATGGTTTACATATCTGATCAGGTAGGCGGTCAGGCCAAGCAGTAAGCCAAAAGACAGTGCAGATGCAATGTATTGCCCGTTAAAGAACAAGAAGGCCATACCCATAGCAGAAAGGGAAATTAAAATGATGCGTAGTACCAATTGTAAATAAATGTACCTGCTTACCATCGGCTATTGAATTACCCTTTTAAATTATTTCTAAATCCTGATAACGGACCCTTGTTTTCTATTTGCCGCTGCCGCTTTTCTTCAGCTTATTGTAGAGGGTCTGCCTGGATACCCCCAATTGTTCGGCGGCGGCGCTGTAATTTCCATCGTGCTGATCCAGGGCCCTCGAAATCATCTCACGTTCCATTTCCTCCAGGGTCTTGGGGCCGCTCTCCGGGGACACAAAGGACTTGGCGTGCAATGGAAAATCGCCCGGTTTTAATACATTCCCTTCACAGAGAATTACGGCCCTTTCCATGGTGTGTTGCAATTCCCTGACATTTCCGGGCCAGGAATAATCCTGTAACTTCTCCTGGGCTGACTGGTTCATCCGCAATCCCGGTTTATCGTATTTATGGGCAAATCGATTTAAGTAAAAATCGGCCAGTATAAGTACGTCATCATCCCGATCCCGCAATGGGGGTACTAATATATTAATGGTGTTGATGCGATAGAGTAAATCCTCCCTGAAAAGCTGGTCGGCAACCATCTGTTCCAGGTTGCAATTGGTTGCACAGATCAATCGGATATCCACGGCAACTGCCTTATTTGAGCCTACCCTTACAACGGATTTGTTCTGGATGGCAGACAATAGCTTCGCCTGGGTCTGCAATGATACATTGCCTATTTCGTCCAGGAACAAGGTGCCTTGATGAGCTGCTTCGAATTTTCCTGCCCTGTCCTCTTTGGCGTCGGTAAAGGCCCCTTTTATGTGGCCAAATAGTTCGCTTTCAAACAAACTTTCGGCAATGGATCCCATGTCCACGCCGATAAACACTTCATTTTTACGCCCTGATGTTTTGTGCAATTCACGGGCTATTAATTCTTTCCCGGTTCCATTTTCCCCTGTGATCAGTACATTTACATCGGTCCTGGCCACTTTTCGAACCAAATTCAAAACATCATTTAAAGCCCTGGAGTTTCCTATAATGTAATTTCTATCCTCATTGATGACCTGTTTTAGGCTACTTTCCTTTTTTTTCAGCTGATTGATCTCATTGCGTGACTGCCGCAACATATATGCCGATTTTACCGTGGCCAGTAACTTTTCATTGTTCCAGGGTTTTAGGATAAAATCGGCGGCACCCTCCTTTAAAGCCTGTACCGCAAGATCTATTGCCCCATAGGCGGTCATCATAATAACAGAGGTGTTAGGCGATTTCTTCCGGATCTCCTTTAACCAGAACAGGCCTTCATTGCCCGTATTTATGCCTGCGGAAAAATTCATGTCTAGCAACACAATGTCCACCTTGTCAAAGTTGGGGTAAGAAGAGATTTGATTGGGATTTAAGAGCGTTTCAACATTTTCATATTCAAATTGCAAGAGAATTTCCAAAGCACTTAATACACTCTTGTTATCATCCACCACCAAAATATTGGCCTTTGTCATTTGAAGGAAAACTAATCGTACTGCCAAAGCTACAAATCGTTTTTGAAAGCGGTTCTAAAGTGTAAAAAATTTTGACAACGTTTGTATAAGTATTTTACAATGCCAACTTTTTATCAAAAATACTTATGGTATAAAACATTGATAATGAAGAGGATGCAATCTTGGCATAAGAATAGTATATTTTATTCACAGAAATTGGAATATGAACCGTAATTGCCTAACAATGGCCTTTCTCCTTTTGCTGATCTCTGTGAGTTCACGTTCCCAGGAAACGTGGTCCCTGGAGGATTGCATCGGCCATGCCCTGGAACACAACCTGCAACTGAACGATTTTGAATACACGGAACTTTCGGGGAAGGAAAGTTACAGGCAATCCATCAGGGATTTGCTGCCAAATATCAATGCTTTCTCCAATTATAATATCAGGTTTGGTCGGTCCGTAGACCCCAATGATAACAGTATTGTCAACTCGGATTTCTTTTCCAACAATTATACCCTGGAATCCACTGTAGATCTCTTCAGGGGTTTTCAAAAATTGAACACAATCAAGGCATCCAAATTTTTATACAAAGCGGCTAAGGAAGAAGCAATCCAACAAAAGTATTTATTGGCCTTCCGTGTAATGTCTGCATTTTACGATATTCAGTTTTATGAGGGACTTTTGGCTATTACCAGGGAACAGGAAGCGGTATCCCGGAAAAACTACGACCTGGTAAAAAGGCAAATAGAGCTCGGACTCAAGGCAGGCGCTGATCTCTATGAAGCAG
>DATGCB010000382.1:0-3279 GCA_035312365.1 Eudoraea sp.
CCCACCTTTATTGTGGATAGAACCCTTAACGGGATTGGCAACATATTGGGGATTGGGCACGATCTCCCACATCCTGTATTGTACAGAGTTAGGGCGGTAGCAATCAAAGAATTTGATCCTGTACCCCTGTTGTATAAAATCGTTATTGGCATCAATAAGGGCTCTGGCTGTCTTTACGCGGGTGTAGCACTCGGGACAATCGTACACCTGGGCTTTTAAAAAATTGTTCGTTGTAGCGTAGCGCAGATCGTAGGCAAATTCACTACTGAAATCCGCAAGGCGGACAAAGGTAGTATCCGCAAGGCTTTCAAGGGAGGCCAATGCTGTTTCAGCTATCCCGGCCGCAGGTCCGGGCAGGGTATCTTTTTTGATCAGGCTATCCTGCACAATGCCTTCCTTCATACCGCCGTTACGATCCTGCCTGCAACTGATTAGCACACTCAAAATACAAACACCAAGGATATACTTCATTTGTTAAATTTCGGCCCTTGCAGCGAGCCTCCTGATTAATGTAAAACTACCGGCTAAACAAAGATGCCATTATTTTCGCTTTATGACAATAACCCAGTCTTTGTGTACCAGACCGTCATATGCTGAAAGGGAAACGCTATTGGCCTTCGTTATTTCCCATCCCTGATTTGGTTTATCCAAAAGGAGTCCGCCTGCCAGGGGGTCATAAAAAGCGATGGCGTAGTTGCCATCTCCGATTTCCAGATCCGTGGTTTGATTTTTTGGTAAATACACTACGTAGATCTCTCCACGCCTTGCAAAACAGAAAGCCTCCTTATTGCTTAATAATTCGTTGTGATTTTGCATTTCGCCAAAGGGCAGGTGGTCCTCAAAAAACTGATGGGCATGGTTGCTTACCGTCCACCAGTTGTGCCGGGCCCTGAGGTCCTCTGCAGCCAGGTCATTATTGGGGGCGTCTTCCCCGCCGAAATACCACGAAGTACCCGCGGCTCCGGCCATGTAAGCACCCCAGAGGCTCGATTTCATCACCATTTTATGGTTATTATTTTCGGCAGCATCTGTGGTCACCCCTATATCCCAGTGCCCTATTTCGTCGAGGTAGACCACCCATGGCCGCTTGTGCTGTTCGGAGAGACGGCGCCACTTGAGTACTTCATGGTGCACTTCGGTCGTATCATACATTTGAAGGGAAGGTACTTCAAAAGTCCCGAAGCCTAACAAAGGCGTCAGGGTTTCCTTTATGGGATCGGGCGGACGTCCCTGCATCCGTTTTCCGCTTACCCTCACATGATTATGAACGGCTATAGGATGATCGTACGGGTCAATATCCCGGATATAGGAGGCATAAGCCTTTAGTTGTTCAGGAGTCCTGTTGGTTTCCTCACCCAGGTTCCATACGATCCCGGGATGATGCCCGAAACGGGCGATCAGTTCCCGGTAGTATAATTGGCGTTCCGGACCAAGTTCTCCCATGTTGAGGATGGTATCGTTCTCGGTCTCCTGGGTAAACACATTCATTGCAATCCCCCTGCGGTCCATATGGCTGAAGACGATCTCCCATTGCTCTAATTTGCTTACGTCATACCGCCGATGCGCATCGGGCCCTGTCCACGGCCAGACATCATCACCGTCCCCATGGGCATTAAACGTTAAAAAATAGAGGCTATTCATTTTCATAGCTGCCATATAGTTTATGGCCCCGATGATACCTTTCCCCTTACCGTCCATCCAACCGGGGTCACCCTTCCTCCAGTCCCCGATATGGGCCATGTATCGATGGAGTCCATTGGTAAGTGTAGGTGTTCCTGCCCCTCCATTATCAAAAGTACCATCGAATTCATGGTACGCCAGGAAGTTTTCAGGACTGCCCACCCCGTTCTTCAAAAAGGGCCGGCCCGTCTCAGCAGCTTCCAGAAAATGCTTCCCGGCATAGTACAGCCTGCCCGTAGCATACAAGCCGATTGACAGCGAATCTACCGAAGCAATATCAAACGTTCCGGGAATGTGCCACATCTCCTTTTTGTCCTTTGGGGAGATGGACCCTGCGATGGCGATCTCCCTGCCATGGGTGAGATACGCATCAAACTTCCACTGGCCCGCGGCATTGGGTGAAAACCTAACCTGCCACTTGTTCCCTGAATCGGCACCCGAGTTGGCAGCATCTCCGTCGGCGGCATAATAACCCGGGACTTCGAACATTTCCTCCCCATTGGTGAATTTGACCACCAGGCTATAATCCAGAAAAGGATTTATGGAATCAGACTCGGAAGTTTCAGGACCTGCAAATGTAAGGGTAACCGGCTGCCATTTTTTAAGGGTACCCCGGATGGTAAAAGGGTTATCCTTAATTTCCTGCCTGCACGCCGCCATAGCAATAAACAGCAAAAGGCAGCAGCAAAAAGGCTTAATTCTTTGATCGTTTACCATCATTATGGGGTGGATTTATCAGCGTTTAAGGTACTCATATTTTTTGGGGTGAGAAACCTACCCTTTTGGTCCATAATTTCCAAAATAGTCCAGACTTTGATCGACTTTCTGAAGATTTTTGATGACTTTTATATTTTGCCCATGCAGGGATTGTGTGGACTTTAACTTCTGATACACTCGAATATGAAATACCGGATCCTGATATTAATTTGTATTACCGCCTTAGTTACAGCCTGCAGGGATACACAGACCAAGACCGTTAAGAGTTCACCTGCCTCCCCGGGTCCGTGGATGCTCAACTTTGAGAAAACAGACTTCAATCCAATAATGACGGCCGATTCAAGCTATGTTTATAGGGATCCGATTACCGGGGAATCTGTACAATGGCAAAAAGCGGATGTTTTTAATCCGGGAGCCGTAATACGCAATGATACGGTATTTATGCTCTTCCGGGCAGAGGACAATCCCGAAGCAATTCTGGGAGGAAGAACATCGCGCATTGGTTTGGGGTATAGTACCGATGGAATCCATTTTACCAAATTTCCTGATCCCGTGCTTTACCCTGATAATGATTCCTTCCAAAAATGGGATTATCCGGGGGGCATAGAAGATCCCAGGGTTGTGGAAACACCGGACGGTTCTTATATTATGCTGTATACGAGCTGGAATAAGGACGTGGCCAGGTTATCTGCTGCGACCTCCCCGGATTTAAGGCATTGGACAAAGCAGGGCCCTGTATTTGAAGATTCTTATGAAAGTAAATTCATGGACATCTGGAGTAAGTCGGGCGCCATGGTAACGGAACTGGTCAATGGCCGGTTGATCGCCAAAAAAATCAATGGCAGTTACCTGATGTATTGGGGCGAACTCTTCGTGAACCTG
>DATGCB010000383.1:0-13087 GCA_035312365.1 Eudoraea sp.
GGACGCAGCTCCATCACACTGACCCGGGTTCGCATCGATGATATCTGGTACCAATACTGCCGGGTTGTGAACCAAAAAATCCACTGCTATTTCGAAATCCCGGCAGTCTTATAAGTAAATATGCACCATATGAAAATAGTAATACTATCCCAAAATCCCGGCCTTTATTCAACCAGGCGTCTCGTCGAGGCCGGAGAGAAAAAGGGACATACTATGCGGGTAATAGATCATGCCAAATGCGATCTTATCATTGAGAGGAGAAAACCCGGGCTCATTTATATGGGAAAGGAGGTCACCGATGTAGATGGGTTAATTCCGAGGATTGGTTCTTCCATCACCTTTTACGGTACGGCCGTAGTACGCCAATTTGAAATGATGAAGGTTTTTAGTGCTGTGGAGTCACAGGCTTTGGTGAGGTCGAGGGATAAGTTGAGGAGTCTGCAGATCCTGTCGAGGGCCGGCCTGGGGTTACCCAAGACTGTTTTCAGTAATTATTCAAGGGATGTGGGCGCCATTATCGACAAAGCTGGAGGAGCTCCCGTGGTTATCAAACTTCTGGAAGGGACCCAGGGACTAGGGGTAGTGCTGGCCGATAACCGAAATTCGGCGGAATCAATTCTGGAAGCTTTTAACGGGTTACAGGCAAGGGTTATCGTACAGGAATTTATCAAAGAAGCAAAAGGGGCAGATATCAGGGCATTTGTTATCGATGGGGTAGTCGTAGGAGCCATGAAAAGGCAAGGGAAGGAGGGAGAATTCAGATCCAACCTTCATCGCGGAGGTTCAGCCAATATTATTGAACTGACGGATGAGGAAGAAAATGCTGCTATTAAAGCAGCCCGTGCTATGGGCCTTGGAGTTGCAGGGGTAGATCTTTTGCAATCCTCAAGAGGCCCTTTAATCCTGGAGGTGAACTCTTCACCGGGGCTGGAGGGCATTGAAGCGGCCACTGGAAAGGATATCGCAGGACTTGTCATTAAGTACGTAGAACGCAATGCAGAGTAATAAAATTGAGGTATTGGGGCATGCCATTTCCAATGGGAAAGGCGTACAGTTAAATCTTGATATTGCCAAATTACATACCCGCACAAAAATACAGGTACCCGTTATCGTTGAACGGGCAAAGAAAGAAGGCCCAACCTTGCTTATCACTGCAGGAATCCATGGAAACGAGATCAATGGTATTGAAATTGTTCGCCAGTTGATTTCAAAAAAATACAACAAACCGCAAAGTGGAATGGTCATTTGCATCCCGGTGGTCAATGTCTTTGGATTTCTGAATCAGAAACGCCAATTCCCGGACGGACGGGATCTCAATCGTGTATTTCCGGGAAGTCCCCGTGGTTCACTGGCCAGCAGGTTTGCCTACCATATCATGAAAGAGATCGCCCCTCTGATCGATTACTGCATCGACTACCATACCGGGGGCGATGGCCGGTTTAATATTCCCCATGTGCGGATCAATGAAGATGACAAAGAGAGTTTAAAACTGGCCAAAGTTTTCAGTCCCAGGTTTGTCATCCAGACAGGACACAGGGATAAATCCTTCAGGGAAACGCTTCACAAACGCAATAAAAAAGTACTGCTTTTTGAAGGGGGGAAATCATTGCACATTGACGACAAGGTCACCAGGGCAGGGGTTTCCGGGGCTTTGCGTGTTATGACCCATTTGGGTATCAGGGATTTTAGCGGGGAATTGGCTCTGATGGAAGACAGGATGATCAAACCAAAAATAATCAGGAATTCGAGTTGGGTCCGCGCAAAATATTCAGGCATGTTCCATCCTTTTGTCCGATTGGGCAGTAAGGTAAATAAAGGGGATGTTCTGGGCAGTATTTCCGATCCTTTTGGGTATTTTGAACGGAACATTAAAGCCTTGTACCCGGGCTACGTAATTTGTATCAATCAATCTCCGATTGTAAATCAGGGCGATGGGATATTCCATATTTCCAGAAGCTAGGCCGGCAAGCCGTTTCAATTACCAGAGATGCCAGATGTACTGAAATGGGATCCTCGCCTGGGTGAAGCGTTGCCAGCCCGAAAATCATACCCAATGCAGGGCGTATGCGCACGGGGCATGCGCATTGACTGATTTACATACCAGGTCGGGGTGCCGGGGCTGTTTCTCAGCCGTTCGGTTTTACAAGGATGGCAGTGAAGTAACTTAAATCTTTTCGGTTCGCCTTTCTCACCCCAGAGGCCATAAGGGGTGAAAAGGTCAGGTGCTATGGGATTTTTGCCACGTTTCCATAGTATACAAAGCGTACAAAAGACGGTATTCCGGGTACTTTTAAACCGGGAGTGACCCCTTTAATTGACAATTGCTTCCCCTGAGGGATTCGTGAACCTCCGTAAATTTGTAATTTTATTTGAAGATCATTTTGTGATGGTGGATGTATTTGATGTTTCATTTGATATCTGGTCCGTACTCCTCTTATTTGGCTTCCTGCAAGGGGTTTTCCTTGCGGGTATCCTGATCTGGGGATTTGAGGGGAGACGACTGAAGTTTTATCTGATAACCCTTATCCTGCTGATTTCCTTTAACCTGTTCAACTACCTGCTGTTAAGTTCCGGGCTGTATGGCAGGATGCCGCATTTTGTTCACCTGGCCACTCCCTCCCTCATGCTACTGGGGCCTGTATATTATTTCTATGTCCGGTTGATGATTCACCGGGAAGCCGTTGTACGTTTTTCAGATGGCTGGCATGTACTGCCTTTTGTCTTTACTATTTTATTTTTTCTCCCTTTTTATTCCCTGAGTGCAAGTCAAAAAATTGAATTACTGCAGCCACTGCTCGCCTTGCAAAAGCAACCGCTGACTTTTGCCACCTATATCTTTATTACGGGACAGATACTGCATAGCTTTGTGTATGTATCTGCGACCGTCCTCCTGCTCAGGAAGGCGGCCAGGGCCAACAGTAACAGATCCTTATCGGAAAAATACCGATGGTTAAAGCGCTTCAGTCATGGTTTTCTGGCCTTCTGGGCCATTGATTTTATCGCAGTGTGCTGGTTTATCCTCCGGGGCGAGATCGCTATGGAGGCCTATTATCTCACGATGCTTATTTGTGCCCTGCTGATCAACCTGCTTATCCTTTTTGCCATTCGTCACAACAGGGTCTTTACGCAGATTTTTATCCGGGGGGCGTTTGGGAAATACCGGAATTCTGCTGTTCAGGCGTCCGGTTTACAGGAACATCTCAAAGAGATCATGGTGTTTATGGAGAAGGAAAAACCCTATTTGGATCCAGACCTCTCGTTGTTGAAACTTGCGGGCTATGTACAAAAACCCAGGCATTTGATTTCCCAGGTTTTGAATGTGGAATTGGGCAAGAATTTTTATGAGTTCATCAACGATTTCAGGTTTAAAGAGGTAAAAAAAAGGTTGCAGGATCCCCGATACAGGCATCTCACCATCCTGGGCATTGCATATGATTCGGGGTTTAGCAATAAGAATACCTTCAACAGGGTCTTTAAAAAGCAGGCAGGGAAAACACCCTCCCAATACCTTCAGGAGGGTTCCCTGAAAAATCCTTAGCAAAAAAAGGTCACGCTCCATCCACAGCGACGATCCATACCGGGACTCTTGGTACTTTTCCTCAAAACAAAATAGATAAAACATGAAAACTAAAAAGATCAAAGGACTTTTGCTGGGGCTTGCACTGTTTGTGTTGATCGCCCTGGTTGTGGCATTTACACCACCCGGCATGGAATCACATAGCGATGAAAGGATCATCAGAGCCCCAAAGGAAATCGTTTGGGCGGTCATTGCGGATGTCGGCAACTATCACCAATACGCAACGGGCTTAACAGGGGTACGTATTATTTCAGGGGAAGGCGTGGGAATGGTACGCTCATGTAGCAGCGAGGAAGGCACCTGGACCGAAACCTGCACCGCATGGGATGAAGGAAGTATGTATGCCTTTGATGTGAACACAGAGGCCGGCTTTCCGTTTCCCTTTAAGGTTTTTAATGGTAAGTGGTCCCTTGAGGAATACGGGCACGGTGCAACGAGGTTGCGTGTTGGTTTTGAATACCAGTTTCCTCAAAGATGGATGCACTGGATTTTCTCGGAAGCAACCCACACGGCTATCAGGGAGGGAAATCAGAACCTTATGGATCATTGGGAGGACAAGGTAATCGCCGATTTTCAGGCAGCACACAGGTGACATTTGGTGAGACAACCTATTGAAAAGAGATGAAGCTTCGCAGGGCTTACTTTTGTGAGTGAAGCAGCCTACTTTTTTTTAATGGAAAAAAGCCAGTCATAAACACTTATGTCAAAAGGGTCATATTCCGTACTTCCCGATCCAATTCCGGAGCCGTCATAGGTCCGTGACCACGAATCGTGACCCACCCCGGGATACACGGTAAGTTTTGCCCTGGTTCCTGGCGATGATTCGTTTATGGCCTGTATCATGTTAACCGAATTGAACAGGTCCACCACCTGGTCATCCTCCCCGTGAAATGCCCATACGGGGATATCTCCAAAACTTGTGCCCGTATTTGCATTCCCCCCGCCACAAATGGGCACGATGGCAGCCACATGGCTGCCATCCCCATGAATGCCAACATAATCAAAGGTGCCATAACCACCCATACTCAGCCCCGTGAGGTAGATCCTTTTCGCATCTATACGGTAAAGGCTCATGATATACTCTATAAAAAGGTGGATCTCTTCAATATTCCAGCTAAACTCAGCCGATTGGGGGGAAGCTACCAACATGGGGTAGGGAGGTTTCCAGCTGCCCATCTCGATGAGTTTAGGAGGCCCGTGCCTTAAAACTTTGTCCAATTCTGCGGCATTTGAGGTACTATTTCCAATTTCACCTGCTCCGTGTAAAAATATCAGTAAAGGGTAGGATGCTGTGGTGCTGTCGTAGTTTCCCGGGGTATAGAAATAGTAACCGAAATGGGATTCCGTACTGCCTAAAAGGTGAGACTCGTGAACACCACCGGTATCCTTCGGCAGGTTTTGAAGGTCCTCCCGGGTCCCTTGCATATCGCTTTGGCTACAGGATACAAAACAAAGGATGGAAATAAGCAACAGCCGTAATTGGTACATTTTTGGTTTTGCGGAACTAACAGGTTTAATTACCGTCCAAAGTTACTCAAAAATATAGGGTGGTATCTGGAATATAACCCCGACCCAATAAAACCCCGCAGCAGACGGATCCGCTACGGGGCTAAACAACTAACCAACCTAAAAACTATTTTTATTGCACTCTGGTGCGACTACTTCTGTTTTGTGTGCTCCCACTGCTGCTTCTGCTGCTCCTCGCGGGCGACTTGCTCACCTTGCTTCCGGAGCTGCTTCTGCTGGCGGGACGGGCCTTTGCCGTAGATTGCGACCGGCTTTTTGTGCTTACACTTCTACTTCCCGCAGTGCTCCTGCTTTGCGGCCTGCTGTACGTAGTGGTACTGCGTGTTATCGTCTTGCTGCGGGGCGTAGTGGTGACACTCCGTTTTGTAACCGTTTTTCCTGAGCTGGACCGCACCTTGCTGCCTTCTCCTTTTCGAACATTGCTTCGGGCAATGGTGCTGCTTCGTTCACGGGATGCCCCGTTCACTGTACTTCGCTCTGATCCCCCGGACCTTTTAGCATCACTTCGTGTAACCGTATTGCTGCCTTGCGCCGAACTTCTTTGAGAATCGCCGGACTTGCGAATGTTGCTCCTGTTTATGCTCCTGTCAGTACTGCCTACCTCGCCTTTCCGGTTCACCCGGCTGTCAGAACGAACACCGCTATTGCTTCTGGTCGCTACACGATTCGTGCGCAGCCCGTCTCTCCGGTCGTTGTCACTGCGGACAGCTACCCGTTTGTCGTTCCTGTAGACCTGGTGTCTTTTATGACCCCTGTCATAGGTATAGTGTTTCCCGACATGGGCATACGCCCTTCTGTAATTATGCCTGTATGGCGCGTAATACGTATACCTGAGGGGTGAGTAATACCGCCTGTAAGGGCTGCCGAATACCAGGCAGAATCCCAAAGCCGGTCTCACAAATAACCCGTGGTAGGGACGGTATACATAATACCTGTTGTACACATTGATGTAACCCGTATGATAATCATAATACCCGTTGTGGTTATAGTACACATGCAATCCGCCAACTCGCCTTACCCTTCCGTTCCTATAATTGATATCCACGCTGCCAATCTGGGTAACCCTTCCGTAATAGTCGTAGTAAACAGGTACATTCTCCACCTGGATAACCGCACCGTAATCATCGTATTGTGCATAGGGGCTATAATCATATCCCGAATTAAAAGTGATACCGTTTTTTCGGCCACTTACATAGCTGTCGATGTAAAAGTCGAATTCCCCATCCGGATACACCGAAAACGTAATGCCGTTCTCCACAAAAATAAAGGAGTTGTCATATCTGTAAGCATTGCTCAATGCAACCTTATTTTCTGCTGTGGCAGCCATGGTACTCATTGTACTTAATGCCAGGGCTGTTATTAAGAGTACGATTTTTTTCATCATAATAAGGTTTAAAGTCCTGCCGGCGGCAGGAGGGTTTCCGAATGCAACTATTTACATTCGATAAGTATATACCAAACAGCGTGCCAAGAATTTAATTACCATCCTAAATAATTGATATACAAAAAGTTAAAATCACATTCTTATTTAACAGGGGATAGTGTGAATGTTAAGGAATCTAAAAAAAACGGAATACAGGGTAGCTGTTTTCACCGGGCCGTGTGGATGTTCAACCAAATAAAAAGCATTACAGCCTGTGGATATCCCTTTTATATCGAGGGGATATGTATATCTTTAATAGGGGTATAACAAGTTAGCAGCAATAATGGATAGTCGATATGAAAACATTTAAAACAATTTCCATCTTAATATTAGGTGTTATTCTGAATAACTGCACCGGAACATCCGATCAAGTGGATAATTCGAATTACATTTTGATTCGAAATGTCTCCATAATTGATGGAATGGGAAATCCACCACAAAGCGGAATGGATATTCTAATCGAGAATAATCGAATTAAGAAAGTTGAAAAGAATATCGACCAGCCACGAAAAGTTGAAGAAATCAATGGAGAGGGTTTAACAGCACTTCCGGGACTAATAGATTCTCATGTACATATTTCATCGGTTCCAGGGTCTGGTTTCAGAAACGATACATTGCAACTTTACGAAAACCTTCAACGTCATCATCTTAAAGCTTATCTCGCATGCGGTGTAACCACAATTCTTGACACGGGCATTCCTTCAGAGGAAGCACGGAAAATAAATAGTTGGTTAACCAACGATCAATCCGGGCCAAGACTATTGGTATTGTCACCTGCCTTCACTGCTGCAAATGGTTATGTCTCAGATCCTGGATTGGGCAAACTTTTTTTTAGACCAGTCACTTCGTCAAATGATGTGATAAATCGATTAAACGAGACCAGTTTTCTCAAAGCAATAGGAGTAAAAGTATTTTTAGAATCTGGTTTTGGAATGGGACGACTTCCAATTCTTTCAGAGGAAATCCGAAAAGCAATTATTGAACAATGTAAACTCCGTAACCTTCCTCTTTACATTCATAGTACGACAGATGAAGATGTAAAATTAGCTTTAAATATGGAACCTCATGCACTTGTTCATGGAGCTGTAATTGGTAATGATGAATTGATTACACGTCTTCAGGAAAAACCAGTTTATTTGATATCTACTTTGTCGATACAAGATGGTTTTGCCATTGAATTTGACAGGGACCGCTTAAGTGATCCGTATTATTTAAATACGGTACCAGAAATTGAGTTAGAAACAGCCAATAATGAGGAGGCTTGGCGTAACCTTTCATTGAAATTTGCCAGACTGATACTAGGTGAAACCGCGACAGAAGAGGAAATAGAAATGCTTACCCAACCAAGAAACCCAAAGGCTGTACTTGCCATCTGGTTGGACAACACAATTAAGCAACATGAAGCAGGCATACCGATTGTGATGGGAAGTGATGCCGGGAATTGGCCTGTTATGCCACAGATGTTTCACGGGCCGACATCAATCAGAGAAATTGAGTTACTTACATTGGCAGGAATGACACCTTTGGAAGCCATTAAATCCTCTACTTCTATTCCGGCCGAAATGCTAGGAATATCTCAGGATCTTGGGACAATTCAAGAAGGAAAATTAGCTGATTTAGTCATAGTGAGTGGAAATCCACTTGACAACATTAATTCATTAAAAAATGTCAAATGGACAATTAAAGATGGTATTGCAAAAACGCCTGAAGAATGGCTGGGTTTAAGCGCTGCTAACATAAAATAAACGGCATTAAAACGACCGTTTATTCAGATCGTTAGCTTCCATTAGGAAAAAATTAAGGGCGAGTTCTAATATAAACTAAAAAGGGTATTGGATTGATAGCAAAAAGATCTTCTTATCAAGACAATCCGGCAATAATTGAGAGATTGAAATATAACTACCTTCTGAATTCCAGCTTCCTTTGGTTAAAAAGTAATCGGCTTGATGTGATAGATTTTTGCAGGAAGCAATTATTGTTTGGTGTAAGTTGAGGTTAGGGAGTTTGTATAAGGCAGATTGTTTTTTTAGGCTAATGGATAATTTTTAACTTTCAGAATAAATTCACAAACTTCTACTTATTATGCTAAAAAAAATTAATTTTCTATTCCTTCTTCTTCTACTGATTACTTTTTTTCAAGCGAGCTCATGTAAAACGTCACAGTCAATAATACCAGCTCCTGAGCAGGGAATCCAACCATTAAAACTTAGTGGAGGTTCAAGTGGAATGGAAAAACTTGGAGACCAGTCTTATCTAGTCGTTTACGATATAAAAAATTATAAGACAGGAACTCGAATGGCGATGATAAAAATAGCCAATGAGGCAATCGAAGTTTCACCAATTAATATTTCCGGTTGGGGTGAAGAGGGAAAATCAAATGATCTGGAAAGTATATGCAAAATCCCTGGAAAAATAAATGAATATTTTATAGCAGAATCTGGGAATTGGAAAAGAGACATCGGTCGGATATTTCATGTTCAAGTGGACACGACAAACCTTTCTGCCAAAATATTAGGAATTACTAAACTTCCTTACAAGAATATCAATAATGTCGAATTAGTTGGCGATCAATATGAATCTATGTTGTGCCTACCTTATATGGAATCTGAAAGGATACTAATCTTGGGAGAACGCGGTGGATCGGAAGTGAATCCCAGGGGAATTATCAGATGGGGTATTTATAATTTAAACACACATCAATTAAAATTTAGTGAATCAGGTATGCAGGGAATTCCATTAAATGCACCAGGTAATTGGACAGACATAAAAGGAAAAAGGGATATTACCGATCTTCATATAGATTCAGAAGGGGGGATCTGGGCATCTTCCACAGAAGATACAAGTGAAGTGGGTCCTTTCTATTCAACAATTTATAAAATAGGACAAGTAGATTCATCCAATAAAGAACGCCCATTTAATATTTACAGTAATTTTCCCAAATGGGAAGCCGTATCAGGGTTTAAAATTGAAGCGCTTTCAGGGCCTAGCAACAACATTAATTGCACCCATTCTTTTGGAACGGAAGATGAAATGTACGGAGGAGTTTGGAGGCCAATATCTATTGAATAAAGTATGCAATTCGATATACTATCCATTCGCCTATTTTTAGGTATTATTACTCTAAATAACAAACCAGGATTAAAAATTAAACGGAAGCTAACAAAGCATATGTGTTCATTGTCCCCAAACAGGTCAACGACACATATGCAATCCGCAACCAATATGACCAAACCATTTTTTTTACTTGTAAGTCCCTTATTTATTCTTTTGTCTTGTAAAGAAGTAAACAAGGATTGGTATGCGGAAAATGACAGGCTCATACCGATGGACCTATTAAGTTCAGACTTTTATAGGCACCCTGAAAGGATTGGTTACCCTCAATCAGGGTATATAATGGAACATCTATTAACTAATTACACCATCAGTCAGTTTAAGCAGTTTTGCACCAAAGGATACGAAAACTTCCAAAAAATTTACGGGCTTCCCTACGCTAAAGTACAGGCACCAAACGCCAGGTGCCATTTACCAAATTCCAATGAGCTCCTGTAATTTAGAATTTGTAATTTCCCCTAAATGGATCAATTCGTTGTCCGGACCGTGGTGTGGGATGGTTAACAGGAACAGAATCTGGTAATTCTCATGAAAACAAGACTGACACTTTTTGGATTTCTTCTTTTTATTTTTTCATGTTCAGACAATGCAACTTACAAATCCGATGTAGTAATTTACGGAGGATCATCAAGTGCGGTCATTGCAGCGGTCGAAGTTGTGAAATCAGGAAAATCAGTCATCATTGTTTCACCAGACAAACATTTGGGAGGATTAACCTCGGGCGGATTGGGGTGGTCCGATACGGGCAATAAAAATACAATTGGGGGGTTATCCCGGGAATTCTACCACAGGGTATGGAAGAAATATGAAAAAGAAGCCGCATGGAACTGGGAAGATAAAAGCGAATTTGGAAATAAAGGCCAGGGTACCACAGCTTTGGATTCTGTAAATAAAACCATGTGGATATTTGAACCTCATATTGCGGAAGCGGTATTTGAAGAGCTGATTGAAGAGCATAAAATATTGATTTTCAGAGATGAATGGCTCGACAGGGGGAATGGCATGCGGAAAGAAGATGGCAGAATTGAATCATTTAAAACCCTTTCCGGCAAAACATTCAGCGGGAAGGTCTTTATAGATGCTACCTATGAAGGGGATTTAATGGCATCCGCAGGAGTTTCATATCATGTGGGCAGGGAAGCTAATCGTGTTTATGGCGAGACATGGAACGGGGTCCAGGTAGGAACTTTGCACCATCAACACTGGTTTAAATCGGATATTTCTCCCTTCAGGATTCCGGGGGACCCAAAAAGCGGGTTGCTTCCCCGAATATCTGCGGAGCATCCGGGAAAATATGGTGATGGGGACCATAAAATTCAGGCCTATTGTTACAGGGTGTGTATGACAAACCATACTGAAAACCGCGTCCCGTTCCCCAAGCCATCGAATTACGATCCTTACCAGTACGAATTACTTCTGCGTGTGTTTAATACCGGAAGGCGGGATTGGTTCAGTAAATTTGACATGCTTCCAAATAAGAAAACCGACACCAACAACCACGGGCCATTTAGCAGTGACAACATCGGTATGAACTATGACTATCCGGACGCAGGTTATGGCAGGAGGGAGGAAATAATACAGGAGCATAAAGATTACCAGATGGGATTATTGTATTTTGTGGCAAACGATCCAAGAGTGCCTGATGAAATTAGGCTTGAAATGCAAAATTGGGGTCTGGCAAAAGATGAATTTATCGATAATGACCACTGGCCCCATCAATTGTATATCAGGGAAGCCCGAAGGATGATCGGCGAGTATATAACGACAGAACACGACGTTGCCGGAATGGTGAATACTCCTTACCCCGTAGGTATGGGATCTTATTCAATGGACTCGCATAATGTTCAAAGGTATATCAGGGAAGACGGGTTTGTACAAAATGAAGGAGATATAGGCACCCACGTAGAAAAACCGTACACGATCTCATATGCTTCGCTTACGCCGAGAAAAAATGAATGTAAAAACCTTCTTGTACCCGTTTGTGTCTCCTCTAGCCATATTGCTTTTGGATCTATCAGAATGGAACCTGTTTTTATGATTCTAGGGCAGTCAGCGGCAGTTGCAGCCTGTATATCTATTGATAAAAATATTCCGGTCCAGGACATCAACTATAATGATTTGCGAAGGGTTCTGATAGAAAAAGGACAGGTTTTAGCATATTAGAAGAATAGTGTTCCAAATCCATTCTGATAACGGAGATGTTGAAAGAAATAAAAAATGGACTTAAGGAACATAGGCATTGCACTTTGGAACGCTGCATGCGATCATCCTTGTGGGTTGAGGACCGAACGAAACATTTCCGGTCGAAGTCGGGTTTTTTGGCAAAATAGTCGGAATGATTTTTCCCGCTACGTTAAAAGAATACAGAATATGAAGAAAGACATGCGTATTATTAAAAAAGTGCTGTCGGTGCTTTGTTTCCTCGGTGTTTGGATTGGTCAGACAAACGCGCAATCCAATCAGGACACCGTTAGCATTGAGGTCGATTTTGCAGTTGAAAAAGGCTCTATGAAGCCAATCTGGGCCTGGTGGGGGTATGATGAACCCAATTATACGTACATGAAGGATGGCAGGAAGCTTCTCAGCGAAATTGCTGAGCTGAGCCCTGTACCCGTATACGTGAGGGCGCATAGCCTGCTGGTAACGGATGAAGGACCGCGCGCAGCATTGAAATGGGGGTCTTCAAACGTCTATACTGAAGATGAGAATGGCAGTCCGGTGTATGACTGGACCATCATCGACCAGATTTTTGACACCTATATTGAACGGGGCATGAAACCCTTTGCCCAGATCGGCTTCATGCCCAAAGCACTGTCCAGCAGACCAGAACCTTATCGGCACTATTGGAAACCGGGAATAAAGTACGATGAAATATATACAGGCTGGGCATATCCGCCCAATGATTATGATAAATGGGCCGAGTTGGTGTACCAATGGGTAAAGCATTCTATAGCTCGCTATGGAAAAGAAGAGGTGGAAAGCTGGTATTGGGAGGTTTGGAACGAACCAAATATCGGGTACTGGCAGGGGACCACGGAGGAATACATCAAACTATATGATTATTCGGCGGATGCAGTCAAACGGGCATTACCTACGGCAAAGGTCGGGGGACCTGAGGGGACCGGGCCAGGCTGGGACAAAGCGGGGGTGTTTCTGAATGCATTTCTCAATCACGTGAAAGACGGCACAAACTATGCTACCGGGAAGAAAGGGACTCCGTTGGACTTTATCACTTTCCACGCGAAGGGTAATCCCAAGGTAGTAGATGGGGTAGTGCAGATGAATATGGGAGCTCAGCTGAATGACATAGAAAAAGGGTTCGAAATTGTAGCTTCTTTTCCGGAGTTTAAAGATTTACCTGTTATCATTGGTGAATCGGACCCGGAAGGATGTGCCGCGTGTTCCGAAGCAGATTACCCGCATAATGCGTACCGTAACGGAACCATGTA
>DATGCB010000384.1:0-17234 GCA_035312365.1 Eudoraea sp.
CCTATGTCACGACTTTGTTGTTCGGTATCGATCGTGATTGGCCCTAACCCTGCTATTGAAGTGCGTTCGTCAAGAAAATTACTGCCAACGATTTTACCATCCAATTCGGCCAGAACGCCATAGAATTTAGGGTGGGCTATAAGCCCTGTCAGCATGTTCGTTGTAACTTCCGTATTTGGAAAATCTTCTGGAAAATTATGATGGTGGGCCACATTTTTAAATGCAGTATAACAGATTTCGCCGCAAGCAGAAGCATCTTCTGGCTGGCATTCACGTAAAGTTAATTTCATCGATAGTGTTTTAAAGTTAGTTGGATATAGGTATTAAAAACAAATCTTCTATCTGGATTGTTGCCTCAATTGAAGAAATGTAAATCATTATTGTTTCAAAAATAATTAGAGGAAAGCTACATATTATCCGTTGATGCACGAAGAAATATAGTGAAAATATCTTAGTCAGAAGAGGAAGCCGATTTTCAGCTTAAAATTGGTGATTACTGCTGAGATTAAATTCTGTACATTAAATCAGGGTCTGTCATAATGAAGGCTAACAATTGAATATAGTGCATTATGCACTATATATCACTTATAGCTAAGATAGCAAATCGTCTATTTCCTTAAAGGGATTTTCTGTAAGGAGTCGATCTTTTCGGTCTGAGCAATAGATTCAAAGCGGCATATAAAGATGACTTCAATAAGCAATTTTGTGCAATTCTTGTACAAATAAATAGGAGTTATATCCTGAATAAGACTTAACTCCTTGTTTTCAATGTCGGGGTGGTAGATCTTTAAAATCAACTGCAACACCTTAAATATCAGTTCGTTGCCAATTTGAATGCAGCCCAGGAAACCGAATGGGTGACTTTTGCTTTGATTTGAAATCAGATTAAATGTAATTAAAAATAATTGCCTGGAATTCTCTTTTAGGGTGCAGTTGTTTTCCTGGACAGTTACAGGCACTTAAAATATTCCACCCAAATTCAATTACCAATTGATTATACCCTGTTTGTCAACATATGCTTAATTTGAGTATCGCGAAGATATCAACTTAACAATTGTATCGGATTCCAAATTTATCGTACAACAAATTCAGAACAGAAATCATTTTGTATTCAGATTAATATGCCGGCATAATTTACAGAACATGCAGAGATCTATGCCATTTAAATTTTGGATCCATCATCTAGTTCTCTTCCCTTGCCCTGATCCAAATGGAAATTTGTACTTCATCTGCCAGAAGAAGGCTTTTGCCACCTATATCGTAATCCCTTCTGTCGATATCAAAGTCTCCACTCAAAATATTATTGGTCCCCTCTTTTTGAACTGAGATTGGGACTGACACTTTCCCTACCTTTCCCTTTAGAGAGAGTATAAAATCCCCGAGAAATTGACCTTCCTCTTTTTTCTGAAAATTCAACGACTGCATCCTGATCCGGGGATAGGATTCGACATTAAAATAATCCGATCGGCACAAATGCTTATTCCTGAGACGAATACCGGTATCCACACTTCCGGCTTCCACCGAAGCTGTAATTCTGCTCCTTTTTAATTTTTTGGGATTGAAATTTATTTCTGCCACCAAGCCATCAAAGGTACCGTTGACCATAATCCCGGCATTATTAATCTTGAAGGAGATAGCTGAGGAGTCCACTACCCAATACCTCTGCCCAAAAACAGGAATGTTTAGCAATAGTAACCCTATAACAAGTATTCTATTCATTTCACAAAGACTTTAAAAATGCGATCAAGGCTTCCTTATCCTCTTTAGAGAGTTCCATGCCAAAATCGTGGCCTTTTACAGCTCTGGTCGTCATATTGGCAGGTTTAAATCCTGTTGGTACATAATCATCCTTGAGCCGGGCGGGATCCAGGACGTCTTCCAGGGTGGCCAGTTCGCCATTATGGAAGAACGGGCCACGGTACCACAGCCCCAGCAGGGAAGGAATTTTGTAATATCCGGTACCCCTTCTGCTATATAGTGCCGATACGGAATCTGTTTCCACCGATACATTAAATATATCATACTTTTCAAAATGTGTTTCCGGCGGATTAAAACCGTTCACCGGGGTCAGCATATTATTGGTGTATAATGGCGGTGAATGACAAGTAACGCACCCCTCTTCCTTAAAGACCCGTTCACCCCGATCCAGGAGTTCCTTTGGGAAATGGTTCGGGTTTTCAGGGGGTTTGAGCGAATAAATATATTGGGTCAGGGCGTATAATTGGGCATCGGAATATCTGAAGGGGTCATATCCAAAGGCGTTTTTCCATTCTTTTGTGCCGGGTAATTCCGAAAAATCATTGTCCCCCATAGGTATGAATCCGTCATAGCTCGTCAGCAGGTCCATTCCCTGATTCAGGGCGGCATAGCGCATCAGGTCGGCCGGGCCCCGGTGGAGCATCAGGCCGGTATGGTCGAGGTATTTGATGTCCCTTATCCCGATCAGACTGGGAACACGGATAGGCAAATCGAAAGCTGTGCCCTGCCTGCTCATGGCTCCTAATGGGCAGGCCATTAATGACGCTATCACTTCCTGTTGCGTTCTTCCCATGATCAATTCCCTGTTATCAA
This sequence comes from Eudoraea sp., assembly GCA_035312365.1. Lineage (GTDB taxonomy): Bacteria > Bacteroidota > Bacteroidia > Flavobacteriales > Flavobacteriaceae > JAFMPW01. The sequence goes on from DATGCB010000384.1 coordinate 2,572, forward strand.
CCCATGGGGTTCCGGTCATTAGAACGAAATCGTGATTCACGGGATCTACAGGAATGTTAAACTTCTTCATAAAATATCCAAAGCCAGAGTTAAACGCGTGATTGCCCTGGGCGCCAATGATTACATCCCCGTTTTCCGTTACCCGGCTATGGCAGTTGGCGCAGGCCAAATCCCCGAACAGGATTTTGCCCTTTTCTTTAATGACATACCGGGCATAAGGAAAAATACCCGCTTTCGTGATTTTATCGCCCGACCCTCTGAGATAGTCCGAATCTATTTGGGCAAAAATTATACTATCGGCATCATTGAAGTTCGCCGGCCAAAAAAACACCTCTTCTCCCGCCCGGATCCAATCTGCTTCTGTTGTGATCTTATTCGGATCAAAGACTATCTCAGGATCCAGATTTCTCAGGGAGTCCAGGTATCCGTCTGGTTCAAATTCCTTGGCGTATACCGGATAGGATTTGTAAATCACATGTTCGGGGAGCGAATTGTAGTAGGCTTCCGGAGCATACTCAATTTCCACGGTAGAGTCCGGTGGTGGTAAATGTGCCTCCTCAATTTCATAAATATCCCAGGTTTTGGGAACCGTCCATTGGTTATGGAACGTCCAGCCGATGATTAAAAGCATCAGGGCAGTAATGAGGAGCAGGGATTTGAATGGCTTGAGCCAGGAGTTATTATCAATAGGTCCCATAGCAACACAATGTTCTTAATTGACCAATAAGTTAAATAATTTACAGGGATTTTAAAAATGCCATCTATGCTTTTTAAAATGAGACTGAAAAGTTAATAAATCGGAATCCAGACCGAAGGTATTTTGCCCATGATGTACCGTATTTAAAGATTTCTACGGCAAAACTATGTCGATGTTGCATACCAAAACATGACAACCCGTATGTTCCGTAAAGCTAAGGGGGTTAGGTTTGAAATCTTGTCCAAAAAAAACGAAAATGGAAAATACTCACAACAGAATAAACAAATATACCGGTCCCGTATACTATTGTATTCCAATATTTTAAGTACTTGAAAATCAAAATTGAAGATTGATTCCGCGATCTTATTTTGCAATCACAATTTCATATTAATAAACATGTTGACATAGGCTATTTAGATTTAACACTAAAAGGCTGATGGTCTATAAATCTTTAATTAGGTCCGTATATAACCAGGTGGGATATTCCTTTTTAATAACGCCTGGCTTCCTGCCCTTATTTGAAGTATTCACCTGCAGGGCCAGTAGGATCCCGATCATGTCGAGCACGATCTCCCCAATGGCATACAACAAGTCTTTGGAAATTCGGTTTTCCTTATGGAGTCACTGGCGGATTTTACGGAAAAAGGCGAGCAAGGAGCCTAAAAGTTGATTGGCTTTTCTAAAATATAAAATTTGGGTATTCTTCATGTTGTTAATTAGTCGTTTAAGGTGTATATATCCCTTAAACAGCTATATTCCTAGTTGACGTGATAAGCGATGAACTTAGAATATTCTGCGATTTGGCAAGGACGATTCGTAAGCCGCCTACCAAATCCTTTGTGTAAGAACTTTTAATTCAACTGCAACCACTTAAATATCAGTTCGTTGCCAATTTGAATACACCCCTGGTAACCGAATAGCTGGTTTTTCCTTTGATTTGAAATGAATCAAAATGTAGTTATAAAATGGATGAAATTCTCAATTTGACTGAAGCTGATTTATGTGACACTTACACTAATTACAAGTAACCCCTCCATCTTTAAAAATCGTTGTACCATAATTAGTTTCTAAATCACAGACTTCCTGTGGAATTGAAGTTAGATTATTACCGCTCAAGAATAGGAAATCCAGATTTATTAGCTGACCAATTTCCAAGGGTATTGAATTCAATTCATTATTGTCGGCCCGAAGAAAAGTCATTCCTATGGCATCACCCAATCCTAATGGCATATTGATAATGCTATTGTTTTGTAATTGGAAATTTTCAAGGTTGGTGAGTTGTCCAATCTCCTCGGGCAGTGAACTGATATTATTATAGGATATGTTCAAATCAGTCAAATTAGATAATAACCCAATTTCAGTTGGTAAGGACATTATTAGCGAATTCGGCATACTCAATTCAATCAGATTTGTTAAACCTCCTATTTCACCTGGTAAAGATGTTAGTTGACTATTCCCCACTGCCAATGTTTCTAAATTCGAAAGATTACCAAGTTCTGCAGGGAGTTCTAATAACGGATTACTTGAGAGAACCAATATTCTTAGATTCTCAAGTTGTCCTATTTCATTCGGTAGTTCTGTCAATGAATTGCCTACAAGATCGATGGTTTCCAAATCTGTTAGCTGTGATATCTCTACAGGTATTTCATTTAAATTACTGTTTGCAATGGTAAGAGTTACAAGATTTGATAGGTTACCAATGGTGCTGGGTAAGGTGTTCAGCTCTGTGCTCAGAATGGCGAGGAGATTTAAGTTTGCAAGATTGCCAAATTCATCTGGGACGAATTGAATTGGGTTGTTGTATGTAAGAAACCATGTCAGATCACAAAGTTGTCCTATTTCAATTGGCATGGTGCTAATGTTCCTGGCTTGTAAATTAATTTCTGAAACTCGGCCATTTTCATTGACTGTGATCCCTTCCCATTCACTTAGATTATCATTGTTAATATTCCAATTAAGGGTGTTTGTTGGGTTAGCGTCATAAATTGCGACGAGGACTTCCTTATCCGAAGGACCCAGGCTGACATTCACGATATATGCATTCGAAGTACCATCCTCCGCGGTGACGGTATAGGTAACAGGAGAGCCAAAGTCCTGTGGATCCGTGGGATTTATACTAGCCTTGTCCGATATTACAGTGAATGGAGTGATGGAACTAATATCTGAATAGTAGGGTACCACAATGTTAATTTCAAGTGTTGCTTGATCGATTTCATTTGATATTTCGGATAAGCACAAAATATCTGAATCAATCAATTGAAAATTCGTGATGGCCTTGGCATCACTTAATTCTATTACCGGTGGTTCTTCTTCCTCCATATTATTTGGGTCAACTTCATTATCATTTTTACTACAATGGGTGAAAAAGGCCAAGGCACACACAGAAAGAAAAAGTTGTAGATTTTTCATTTGGTACCCAATTAAGGAGTTTTTATCTAGATGTTTACGTGGAAGCAATTTATAAGTTAAGGAAATGACACACGATAAAATGTTGCAAATGTAGGAAAATACGTTGTGTAAGGCTTTTTATCAATTGACTGGTAGTGCTCCATTGCCCGCATTGAATAAGATTTTGGAAACCTCGATCAATATGGAGGATTATCGTGATAGATCTTTCAATCTTGCCACAACTCCTTAAATATCAATTAGTTGACAATTGCAGTTCACTCCAGGTAACCGAATAGGTGACTTTTACTTTGATTTGAAATCGATCTGAATTTAATTAAAATAATTGGGCAGGATTCTTTTTATAACCGTAGCGGTTTTTAGGGACACTTACCAAAGCAACTCAGCAATACGGTACTCAAAAAGATGGGGCTAAATTTTTGTTTGGATGCTGTGGAACTTCCGAGTCGATTAGGTGGGATTTACTAATTAATAGCCTTCTACTATGAAATCACCTTATGGTAAGGTGGTTACCTCCACTTGTGGACCCAATTCAATTCTTGATAGACTAATGATAATTGAAGGGCGTAAATAGTATTTTGTGTTAGGTATTAAACCTTCAACAATTGTATTAAACCCAGTTTTTCCGCCTTCTCCATAATCAGTTCCTTCACTTTGGATGCTAGTAATCGAAGAGGTAGATATTTTAACTCCGGCGGTAGCAGATCTACCCATTTCGCATTTTGGTAGAATTACACTCAAGCTAACCACAAATGATGTGGTTTTGATTTGCGATACATCCAAGTTAAATGTCGAAAACTCGTCGCTACAATCATCTTTTGAGCACCCCATAATTATCATTGTAGCGAAAGCAATCCCAATGTAATATATCTTCGTATAGTATTTTCTGAATGTTTTCATTGCGCTGGATTTATTGTATATAAAGATAACTCAACGATCGCATTATGGAGTCCGATATACTGCCCAAACAAAGATTCCGGACAAATCTCCATGAGAATAGCCCGGATCCTCTACTTTTGACAGGTACATAAAATGGGAGGAGGTCAATAGGAAATTGATGAAGTGTAACCTGGTGGCGTTCAATAAAAAACTTGGGAATCATCCAAGTATTCAGATTCCGCTTTAAGTCGTGAATCTCTGATGTCCTCCAGATACCGGTAAAGTGTTTCTCTGACTTCGCGGCTAACCTCAACCTTCTCATCTTCTGTTATCAACCTGGATTGCCCTCAGGACAACATTGTGAGCAAACTTTGAATAATAAATATTTTGTTAAGGTATCTCAAAGCTTTAGCAATAGCTGATTTTTTTGCATTTGTTTCGTTTTTTTAAGTGGTAAGAGTTTCATAGTTCATCTTCCAATAAGATTTTGATATCAAGGTTGATTTCTTGGCTTAATGCCCTTTTAACTGTGCTGGACTTGATCACATTTTCCAAGGTTTGTCGAGCACTTACATCTGGTGCAGTTCTTGTAATTATTTTCATCGAAATACCCCCCAATTGTTTGGGATTACAAATCAAAGATCTATATACGTCAATTCTGAAATTCTGAGCTAACCAGAAAGACTGTCCGGATTTAGCAAGGCTGGAACCGATACATGTAGCGAGTGAAATAGCCAGTAGGTCTGTACATGACGGATTTATGCCCGAGCCCATAAATTCTGGAGGAATGGAAGTTCTAATTAAGGACCCTTTATCTCCATTAACCCTCCCTTCACCTTTTTCATTCATTTTAATATGGAATATTTCCATATCTCATTTCTCAATTAATGCTATACTAGAAACAGAACCAATGACATTCATACTTCTTTGATTTTACCTAAAAGCCACCTTAAAGAAGCCAGGTGTTCATAATCATGGCTGCATAGGAAGTTGATCAACCCTGACAAAGTAATCTTACAATAACCTTCTAGTTCACCTGTTTTGCTCCACTGGTCTTTTTCTATGGAGTCAATAATCTTCAATGTTTGAGCCCTTGCCATCTTAAATTCCTCAATGACATCGTTCAAGGCAGCATTTTTGTAATTTTTTTGAATTGAGAGCCCATAACCTTTTATCGAAGGCAGGAATGGATTGTCCTTAGCTATTATGGCTCTAATTCTTTCCTGGTAGCCATCAATTTCGACATCTCTCAAATGACAAATCTGCTCAATTGCCGTAAAGTGTTCTCCTGGGATTCCATCCCATGTTTTTGGTTCCCATGTAAGCTCCTTTGATGAAAACAAGTGGAGGGTCCTGGCTATTTCCAGTGGAGCTGTACTCAATGAGAAAAATGTGGTGTCCAGAACGGAATTACCCCTCTCCATAAATTTCATGACCGGCAATTATACATTGAGGCGATCTTCATATTGTACCACTTCACCATGCTCAAGGTATCTCTTTAGAATGCGCAGGCCCATTGCCCAACAATAATTTGAAATTCGATAATGCTCGTTGTCTACTCGCCAATCATTATGGTAAAAGTGTACACTTGTCTGTTCTTTCCCATTAGAAAATAGATCGAATTTCACCACTGTATTAACCCAATCTTCATGTGCTTTAATAACTATTAGACCAAACTTTGTTGGCTTGTTGCATACAATAACCTTAGCTTCCCAATTATTCTCCAGACCAAATCCCAGTTTGTAATGGGCATCGGTTTCAACTGTACCCTCTGTTTTTTTTGCCCACCACTGATCGATTAACTCAGGCTCAGAAATGCCTTGAAATACTTTTTCAATAGGACAATTGATTTGAAAGTAATGGTAAATATTATGCATATTATTTCAAATTGATTTAAACAATCTACTTTGCTACCTGTCGAATAATTTATGAAATTATAAAGATGAGTAGAAACGAACTTTAGAAAAGTTGCTTTCTACATGGCTGGCAAATCATTTATCCATTATTCCATAGAATATGTATTAATTTAATACCGTAGATTAATAATATGAGGTTGTGTACCTTAACTGAATTATTTGCTGAAGAATGACAAAATTCGATACAATATTCTCATCCGATGATATGAAAGTTATTATCATTGAGTCAGATGGTAAGAACTCTTGCTTGCAAGCAAAGGACTACAATCCTCTTCCATCTATTTCACTACCACTTTCGTCGCATTTTAATTACATAACGTATAAACGTAATCACCAACTTCATGCAGGAACCACTCTATTCGAAAGAGGACAAATAGATTACAAGGTTAGCAAAACCAGGAACTCCAAAGACAAGACCCTATCATTTTTGATTGATGATGAGAATTTGATTCTGCCAATAGCTGATAACGAAGTGACCAGGGTAGTTGGTAGAACAGTTCCAATTAATTTTCTTATCAATAAATTACTTCAATCGACAAGCAAATTATCCACAGAAACCTTATGCCTTGAGATTATTGAAATGGCACTAAACATTAATCCAATGTCCCCGGCATTAGTCAATACCGTGAATATTTCCCAAATTGATGATTCACGCCATTTTATTGTAAACAATTTCGCCAGGGATATTACCATAGGAGATATTGCCAGAGCTGCTTGTTTGAGCACCTTTCATTTCATTCGAGTGTTCAAAAAAATGCTGGGATATTCCCCCTACCAATACCTGATGGCATATAGGTTGGAAAAGGCAAAATCTTTGCTTAAAAATGATGCGAGCGTATCTGATGTAGCCTTTGACGTAGGGTTTAACAGTCTGGAGAATTTTTCTTATTCATTTAGAAAATGTACAGGTTTGTCTCCTTCAGAATTCAAAAAATGGAATCAGAATAGGCAGAAATTCTAAAATGAATACTATACCGGTTGGGTAGGCTTCTATTAATACAGAATGATTGGATGGTTGTTTCCAAATATTCCAATCTCTCAGAATTATGCGGAAAAGAATCTGCACTGCGGTAATTAAAGTAAAAGTGTTAAACTACCCTTACTTTAGAATTCTTACTCTTGTTACCCCATCTAAATATTATTGGGTAGCTTAATATTCATTAGCAGTTTTTCTAAAGAATCTTTACATCCTAATACATAATTTCACTAAAAAATCATGAGGAAGTCTTTGCTAATTACGGCATTGGCATTATCAGTCCGGGTTTTGGCTCAGAACCAACAAGTGTTTGAAGGAGATGCCTTAGAGGTATGGCATACTGTTCAGATATGGAACGATGCATTTGAAAAAAATGATGTAGATACATATTTTAGTTTTATCCATCCTGATCTTTCCTTGTTCATTCCTCAGAGTCCTTACCGTGTAGATGGAAAGGATGTGGATATCGCTGAATTCGTCTGGTCATTGCAAAGTGGTGCATCCAAAGTCAAACTCTTTCAGGAACTCCAGCCAGCAGTTCAAGTTGTTGGTAATTTAGCCTTTGTTACTTACCACAATCGCGGAGTTTATGGTAACGAAGGTCAAGATACAATGGTATATTTAAAAGAAACTGACATTCTTATTAAGGTTAATAATCAATGGAAAGTGATACACATCCATGTCTCAAAGTAATATTAAACCTTTTGAATTCAGTCCGCTGTCCTGGACCCGCTGGAGCGAATTTGAGGAGCTTTTTGGAGTCAAAGGAGCTTGCGGCGGTTGTTGGTGCATGTACTGGCGGCTGGGTTACAAAATCTTTGAAGCTGGAAAGGGGAGCACTAACAAGCAAATTATGAAATCCCTTGTACGAAGTAACAGGCCATTGGGAATAATTGCATACCACAATGGCCAGCCAATCGGCTGGTGTTCCGTTTCTCCGAGAAATTCTCTTGAGAGATTGAAAACATCAAGGTTTTTTAAACAAGTGGACAATACCGAGGTCTGGTCAATTACTTGCCTATATATACTTCCGAATCACAGAAGAAAGGGGCTCTCAAAAAAATTGGTAAGGGAAGCCTGTGTCTATGCTAAAACGCATGGGGCCAAAATAATTGAATCCTACCCCATCGTACCTTCCAAGGGAGAAGTTCCGGAAGTCTTTGCCTGGGTTGGCCTGGTAAGTACCTTCCAGAGAGTTGGATTCTTTGAGGTGAAGCGTCCTTCAGAGACCCGATCCTATATGAGATACTACCTCGACCGATAATTTGCATAATCAATTCTACAATTATCAATTTGAACCAATAGAAGCGATCTTGAATGCTTTTAAATAAATCAATCAATTAGAGGACTCCAACAAATTTGATCGCATCATTTAGGCTGAGTGCATGAAGTATCAGGATGAATGCACGAATAGAACTTTATTGTGGACACTGGCGCTTGTTTCGCCCGAAAATCCAATATAACCTTGCACTATTAAAGACTATTTAGATTACCCGACTCATCAAGTCTGAACTTTTAATCCTGTCGCAACTTGTTAAATATCAAATTGTTACTAAATAAGCTGCACTCCAGGTAACCAAATAGGTGACTTTCAATTCGATTGGAAATAATCCTATTTGAAATCGAAACAACTGACTTCCAATGACTATCAGAAAAAAAAAGAAAATGTTGTACCTATACTTTATTGAATCTGAATTTCAAATGAAAAAGGCCGAAGAAAAATCTCCGGCTTATTGTGCGGGTGAAGGGACTCAAACCTCCCACACCTCTCGGCATCAGATCCTAAGTCTGACGAGTCTACCAATTCCACCGCAGCCGCTTTTCTAAAAAACCTTTGCATATTGCCTTGAATGGTTCCAAAGTTTAGTAGGGTATAGAAGTTAATTCCTTTTCTCACATTCCACTTCTCAGTTTAATACCGCTAAGCAGGCACGGAAAATATATGCTAAGGGAAGTTATTAAGTTGTATTTGTAAATTTCCTAACATGTTTTACAAACAATAATACTTCGTATTTCTCAGCATTGTTATTATTGTAGTTCAACCATATCCGTCTTTTTAAAGATGTGTTTAATGGTATGTATTTTAATCCTGTATATCCTCTCGGAATTGCCAATTCAGGAAATATAGCAATACCTAAGTTTTCTCGTGTCATACTCAGTATTGTAGAGATCTCTCTAGCATCATACTGGATATCCAGCTCGAGATTGTGGTATTCGGCAATTTCTGAAATCAATGGTCCGCAGCCATCCCTTGATGAGATTAGTGGGAAGTGTTGTAGTTCATACGGTTCAATAACCTTTCTGTTTCTAAGAGAATGTTGCTTTGAGATCACAACAACATAGCGATCACTGGATATCATTTCCTGATGAAAGGCATCATTTTTCCAACCTGTGATTCCGATGTCAATAGTGTTTTCGTGCAGCCAATTTTCTATTTCATTATCCAAACCCTCAAAAATTGAGATGTCTATTTCTGAGTGTTCTCGTTTAAAGGAATTTATAAACTTGGGGAGTAAAGTATTATTTACACTCCAGACAGAACCTAAAATTAGTCTGCCGACGGGTCCTTTTTTTTTAGATCTGGTTTCCTTTCTAATATTTTCTAACTCCTTTATAATCTGATGGCAGTATATCAATATATTTTCACCTGCCCTAGTGAGCTGAAAATTCTTAGTTTCTCTGGAAATTAATTTAATATCTAATTCATTTTCTAATTTTTTGATAGCCAAGCTCACGGCTGGCTGGGTTATTCCAAGCTTTTCTGCGGTTTTTGTAAAATTCCTTTCTTTGGCCAAAATCACCAGGATCTCTATCTGTGAAAGTGTCATAGCGTAATATAAGTATATGCTTATATAATTGATAATTATCATTAATCAAATTTATAACGCCAATCATGTAATTTTGATTCATAGCGAATCTTCATGAACAGGCAAAATCTCATTGACACCGCAAAGGAATTCAATCCTTATAAAAATTTATTAGTTGAGAATGTGAACGAAAGCTGCCTAAGACTGTCAGTCAATTGCGGGCTATACGATTGGCACGTACATGAAAATTCAGATGAATATTTTATCGTTTTGGAAGGGGAATTGAAAATTGAGATCACTGATTCAAGGTCTTTCCTATTGGCCCCGTTTGATTGCTTAAAAATGCCCAAAGGGGTAATCCATAGAACTGAATCTAAGGCTAGAACTGTCAATCTCGTCTACGAGCGACAAGATGCTGAAACTAAATTCCTTCGCGGGATTAAAAAGCAAAATGTAAACTATGATTTTAACATTAAAAACCTTAAAGATTTAGGGAATAAAATTTCCGATGACTACAAAAATTTTGTTTTAGAGAAGATCAATGAGGAAGTCATTCGATTGGGTATTAATACAGGTACTTATGATTGGCATTTGCATCCTAATTCAGATGAGCTCTTTATAGGTGTCGACGGATCTTTTCAAATTGAAACGGGAGAAGCTATTACTTCAATTTCTTCCCTGGATATATTTAAAATACCGAAAGGCACACCCCACAAAACAAGTACTCGCCAGAGAAAGGTTAGTGTGACTTTTGAACGGGCCACTTGTATCACGGAACTATTAAAATATCCTTGATTTGCATGCCTCTGAAAACTTATTGTCACGACTCTCAAAATTAGACTCCTGTACTGTTTCCGATGCAATGGATGCATTTAAATTACACGGTACCGCATCAGGCTTAACCCAACTCTCCGTTTCTCAAAAAATAGTAGGAAAAGTAGTTACTGTCAAACTTTTAGAAGTGGGCAGTAGAAATGCAACCGTTGTTGTAAAATCTCATTTAGGAGCCAGGGCAATAGATATAAGCAATGAAGACAATGTAATAGTCGTCGCGAATCAAGGTAGGATTCAAATGGGTGCATGGGGAGGGCTTCTCTCGAGAGCTGCTTATGGAAAAGGGGTTAGGGGTGTTATAGTGGACGGAGCTGTAAGAGACATAGACGAGTGTAAAGTTATAGGCTTTCCTGTATATGGCTTAACAGGCGTTTCGAAAACAGCAAGAGGCAGGGTAATGGAAAAATCAACAAATACTGAGATTCGTATAAGAGGTGTTTTGGTTCGTCCATCTGATTATGTGATATCTGATGGTAGTGGAGTAGTATTCATTCCATCGAATAAAGTGGAAAGCGTAATAAATATGGCTGAAAAGTTTGAAAAAAAAGAACGATTGATCTTGAACCAAATTCTACAAGGTTCATCAGTAGCTGATGCAATTGGTCGTAACTATGAAAATATGCTAAAAGATGGAATTGAATAAAAATAAGTGGAAAGAATTTTCGACTGCCACAGTAAGTGATGCATTGGATAGATTGGGTCTTAAAAATCAGTGTCTTAACCTAAAACCATTAAAAAGGGGATTACAAATATGTGGGTTAGCGTATACTGTACTCTACGAAGATCAATTGGATGGAACCGGTACGGTAGGAGACTATATAGAAAAGATAGAAATGGAATCGGTGGTGGTAATTGATAACTCAGGCAGAAGGGATGCTACAGTTTGGGGTGATATACTTACCCAATATAGCCTAACCAAGAATCTTGAGGGAACTGTAATTAACGGCGTTTGTAGAGATAGTTCTTCCTCACTTAAACTTGGCTATCCTATTTTTAGCTTAGGGACTTACATGCGAACCGGAAAAGCTCGAGTTCGATTTAAAAGTGAAAACATACCATTACATATTAACGGTGTGTCAATAAATCCAGGAGATATGATTTTTGGAGATGATGATGGCATAGTTGTTATTCCCAAAGCCAGCTTTTCACAGGTTTATAAAGTGGCTTTGGATATAAAAAATGCAGAATCAAACATAATGGATGCTATCAAGAGAGGAATTACCTTGCAGGATGCCAGGACAGAATTCAAATATCATTCGCTTCAATCTAAGCAGGAATAAATGATAGATGAGTTGACAAAAATTTCTACTGCAACACTCCAGGCGACTTCAACTCAAGTATCAGTATTACCAAGAGACATCAATCCCATAGATCCAGACAGTAGAATCTCGGGACGAATATTTACCGTAAGACTTGACCCTGCGAGCAATTATTATTTACATAAAGCAATTTACGAAGCTGGTAAAAGTGATATCCTGGTTGTGCAATCCCAGGGCAATTTTGAATTAGGATACTTTGGCGAAATTATGACTGTAGCAGCTAAGCAAAGACAATTAAAAGGTTTAGTAATAGACTCTTGTGTGAGAGATACAAGGGAAATAATTGATCTGGGTTTCCCGGTTTTTTGCAAAGGAATTTCTATAAAAAATACAACAAAAGAAAAACTAACTAGCCAAACCCTACCTGTACCGATAGAAATTGGATCATGCAATTTAAGACCAGGTGATATAATTGTGGGTGACCCAGAAGGGTTAGTAAGTTTTCCTGAGCGTCTGTTGAAGAAAGTAATTCATCAAGCTCTGGCGAATATTGAATCGGAAAAAGAATGGATAGCCCAAATAAGGCAGGGCCGATCAACAATGGACTTATTAAAACTAGTCTGAATGAAACTGGTTATTGCATATAAAGGCATTTCGTTCAGCATTGACTATATCTATAGACATACCCATGAAAAAGAGACGATACTATATCTACATGGTTTAGGTTCCTCAAAAGAAGACTTTCAACCTGCTCTTAGTAATGAACGATTCAGTAATTATAATATTCTGACCTTCGATTTTCCAGGTTGTGGTAAATCAAGCTATAGCTCAGAGGTTTCCCTAGATATTGATGACTTGGTTTTGATGGTAAAAAAACTCTCGGATAACTTTGGACTCGAAACCATTCATATAATTGGTCATAGCATGGGGGGATTGACCGGTTTGCTGTTTGCAAATCGATATCCTGAAAAGGTCCAGAGTTTTGTCAATATCGAAGGCAACCTTGATATGGCAGACTGTCGGGTTTTCAGCCGGTTCGTGAATGATTATACCGTTGATTCTAACGAAAAGATTTTTTTTAGTGATTTTAAAAGCCAGCTTAATAAAAATGATTCGACCGAGTATGATATATTCGTTTCTAACCTATCGGAAAAAATAAAATATAACCCGCTACGCGATTATAGTCAGTCGATAGTCAAATATTGCATCCGCTCTCCATTGCTTGAGTATTTTTTGAACCTACCTGTGGATAAATATTTTATTTACGGCGAATATAACAGGAACCTTCCATACATACCTGTTTTGGTAAATAATGAGATTCCATGCCTTGAAATCCCAAATAGCAATCATTTCCCTTTTTATGCAAACCCCACTTTCTTTTTTAATGAATTAGGTAAAATCTACGGTTTGTGTTGAGGAGAACTGAAAACCAGGGGCAAAAATTTATATGCATGTTTAAAAGGAGTTTGGTTTAATACACACTTCTAGAATAATAGATGAAGATTTTAATTGATATGAAAATATTAAGAATAAATTTCTACATCGATTACTTCCCTCTTGCAATCCAATCAGGGGCGTCGTCTATTTCTATCCGTAGCCAAGTATTAATTTGTGCAGCATGATGTTGAATATGCCGAAGATTATAAAGAATTATTTCTAAAAAAGAGTAATTTTTAATAGCCTTTTCTTTTTTCCAATCTTCTAATAAGCCGATTTGATCTATGTTTTCTAATATAGACTTTGCTTTTGCTCTACAAAATTTCAGGTATGATAACAATTCCTCTTTATTATAGACACGAGGAGGATCGATTCTTTTAAATTCTGATAATGTGAAAAGATCGGGGGGATTGAAATTTTGTGGGTCTCTTGTTAGATAATAGTCGATATAAAATATGCAATGATAGGCGTTATACCAAATTCTCCTATCGGTATTCCATTGGTTTTGAGGACACTTTTTGATTGCATTTTCTAGCATATCTATACTAGCCACCAATTGATTCCTTATTGCTTCATTCAGTTTACTAGCCAATTAAACAAATTTTTAAATGGGACCATAAACACCGTAAAAGAAAATAGTGAAAAATTTTAAGATATCGGACTTCTTTCAAAGTAGTCGACTTGATAGAATCCGCAAGACCGGTCTTAATTTCCTGGACAGCCAGAGGCATGGAAATCAGGATAAAGCTTAAAATAATTAAAGCTTGTTTCATGAATTAAGATTTTCTAGCAATGTCACGTCCTAAAATACGGCTACAGGTCAATAATAGAATTTAAGCGGTATATTGATGCACGTAATTAGGTGTTTTATAGTCTAAAGATAAATGTAATCTCTTGTTGTTATATAAATTGATCGCGTTTTTGGTCGCTCTTTTGGCATGTACCACGCTGGCAAAGGTCTGGTCGAGATAAAATTCATCCTTTAAGATGCCGTTTACGCGTTCTGCAAGAGAATTCTCGTATCAAAGATTGTCTTCGGTCATACTGATGGCAATCTTTTTAGTTACTTCGTTTATTTCTTATAATTTTTGGTTAGAAATACCTTAATATTTGTGCTATTTTAATGGATTTTTGAAATATAAGGCACATAAATAGGCCCATAAAGTATCTATATACCATATAATCAAGCATAAAAAAGTTCCCGATATAGGTACGGATCAACCATAAAATGGTGGTAACCAAAGCGAGTTTCAAAATGAAGTTCGCTTCTTTTTTGAAACAAGGCGATGTATTCTCTTTTGTGGTCTTCAAACCGATGCGGAAAGGAAGAATTTTAAAGTAATTCAGTCCAGCCCGGGGCACAGCGCCTGATGTTGTTGGCAGCGAATTATATCTAATACAACAGAATTACAAGCCCGGTTAGCATTATATGCAAGTATAACAGAATTATTC
>DATGCB010000385.1:0-6549 GCA_035312365.1 Eudoraea sp.
CGATGTTTACTTTTGTTAAAGTAGATAATTAAAAAGATCCAATGAAAAGGTTTCCCTTGGTTTGCAGCGTTTTGATCATAACTCAGGTGTACGGACAAAAAAATAGTGAAAATGATTTGCCATACCACAAAATTCCGGAGGCTCCCGAACATTACAATGCCGGCACCGTAGTCTCACGCCTGATCGATGGCCTGGGTTTCAGGTACTATTGGGCAACCGAAGGACTTACAGAAAAAGACCTGGCTTATAAACCTTCAGATACGAACAGGACCATTGAAGAAACCACGGACCATTTGTATAACCTGTCGCGTGTCATTTATAATTCTGCGCTGAAGGACATCAATGATGGTACGGTACCCCGTGATACAACCTTGACGTTTAAGGAAAAGCGGGAAGCAACCTTGTTGCAATTAAAAACGGCGAGCGATATTTTCAGGAGTGTAACTGATCTGGAGGAACATAAGGTAGTCTTCAAAAACAAAAATGGCACGGTTGAATATCCTTTTTGGAACCAGATCAATGGTCCAATATCCGACGCCTTGTGGCATTGCGGCCAGGTCGTAGCCATGCGAAGGGCATCTGGCAATCCAATTGACCCTGAAGTAAGTGTTTTTCAGGGGGTTCGAAGGGGTAGTGATTGAGAATTTCAGAAAAAAAACATGTTACAAGCGACTAAATCTTTATATTGTCCAAGGATTAATTACAAATTCGTCTTACAGAAAGAAAAGAGAACGTATCACCTTTAAATGTATGAATTATGAAAAAAATAATGCTACCAATATTGGTAATGGCCTTAGTGAGCTTTACAGGACTGGATATAAAGCTTACAGATGCCGATCGGCAGATGACCGTGGCTGAATTGACAAAGACACAGGACCGGCTGCTAAATGCGGTTGACGGCCTCAGTGAAGACCAGTTAAACTTTAAGAGCAGTCCGGAATCCTGGTCCGTAGCGGAATGCGTTGAACATCTGGCAATTTCTGAAAACAATATCGGACAGATGCTTCAGGGAGCCTTGCAAACACCCGCAGATCCTTCTAAGCGTGATTCCGTAAAACTCAGGGATGAAGAATTGATGGGCATCATCACAAACCGTGATCAAAAAATTAAGACGTCTGCAGCATTTGAACCCTCAGGGAAATTTGGCAGCCATGAAGAAACGCTGGAGGCTTTTAAATCGAAGAGGATGGAGCACATTGAATACATTAAAACCACGGAAGACGATCTTAGAAACCACTATGGCCAACTACCTTTCGGGACCATCGATGGCCTCCAGATTGTGCTATTTATGTCGGGTCATACGGAACGTCATGTGCAGCAGATAGAGGAAGTTATGGAGAATGAAGACTTCCCGGAAGAATAATTGAGTATACTAATCCGATTTTAAAAAATAAATAAAAAGCGACCCTTTGCCAAAGGGTCGCTTTTTTTCGCTTCTTCCTATCCATAGGGTTTGCGCGGTTCTTGATGATTTCAACCACATCTGCGGCGCTGTAAGGTGCACTAAGGCCCGCGGCTTATCCTGCGAAAAGCAGTTAAGATGTAGCGGTTTTCCCGGTCTCCCTTGTCTAATTATAACAGAATTTTAAGATAAGAAATAGCATAGATTTAACGATTATTTCGCTAAAAATCACTAACTTAGAGAGGGTAATTACCATTCCAAAACATGGAAGAATTCGTAAAGCTATGAAACAAATTGTAAAACAAAATCAGATGAAATCCCTTGTAATGATCCTGTGCATACTATTGTTTACAGGGGTGATCGGGACAGTACGTGCTGCTCCGATGTTTGACCAGGTACAGGAGCAGGATACGCAATCCTTTGCCCAGTATAAAGGAGAAGTTGTCGATGCTCAGACAAATAAGCCGTTGGTTTTCGCAAACCTTACGGTGGATGACATCAATATCAGCACGGTGACCAATACCGAAGGGGAGTTTCTCTTAAAAGTGCCTAAAAGTACCAATGAAGGCAATGTGCAGGTATCATTCCTTGGATATGAAACCAGGTTAATTCCACTATCACAACTCAAGGAAAATAACAATCGTATTGCTTTGGATATTTCGATCACCGAACTGGATGAAGTGAATATTACGATCCCCAAAGATGCGGTAAGCCTGGTGAAGGAGACATTGCGCAAGAAAGGGGAAAACTATTTTGACGATCCAACCCTGATGACCGCCTTTTACAGGGAGACCATTAAAAAGAGAAAGAAAAATGTTTCCCTTTCAGAGGCCGTTGTAAATATTTATAAAGCACCTTATACCTCCAACAAAAGGGACGCCGTTCAATTGTTCAAGGCAAGGAAAAGCACGGATTACAGTAAATTGGATACGGTGGCGTTAAAATTACAGGGGGGGCCCTTCAACGCGCTGTTCGTGGATATCATGAAGTACCCTGAATACATCTTTACAGATGAAAATATTTGGGATTATGTATTTACATTCGATCGTTCAACAAGAATTAACGACAAGTTGATCTATGTTGTGAATTTTCATCAGCGAAGGGATATCCTGGATCCCTTGTATACCGGGAAGTTGTATATAGATGCCGAAAAGAAGATCCTGACCAGCGCCATTTATTCCCTGAACATTACAAACAAGGATTTGGCAAGTCGGATGTTTGTCCGGAAGAAGCCCAGAAATGCAAAGGTGTATCCGACGGAAGTTGCATACCGGGTTGATTACCTGGAGAAAAACGGGCGATGGTATTACGGCTATAGCAACGTACAATTAGAATTCAAGATCGATTGGGACAAACGTCTCTTCAACTCGGTCTACAGCATGACCTGTGAGATGGCGGTAACCGATTGGGAGAAAAGCCTTGCCGGGGAATTCCCTAATTTCAAGAATAGAATTAAGTCGACCATTATTTTAACCGATGAGGCCATTGGCTTTTCAGATCCCGACTTCTGGGGGGAGTACAATATCATTGAACCGGAAAAATCCATTGAATCAGCGATCAAAAAGATCCAGCGCCAGCTAAAAAAAGTAAAAACCGACGGAGGGGAATCTGCTCCTTAAATAATTTCATAAGCAGAGTGAATACGCCGGCCGGCATGTAAATTGCTGGCCGGTTTTTCATTGATTACAGCATCTCATTATCCTCCGGAAAGGGCTTTTAACGGTTATAAACAATTGTTTATAACCAACGTTTACAAGATGTTGATTTTTAATTTCCTTTATTGTTTGGAAATCCCTTAAATATGACCTATATTTAGTACATGGTTTTAAGGAGATGCCTGTCTAAGGTGTGTCTGGATATCCATTATAGAGTTGACGTTCTTTATATTGTTGTCTAATCTTTCTGCCAAGGCCTTGTAATTTATTGCACGGTTACGGGATTGGGATGAGCATTCGTTCGGGAGGCTGTTGTTTCCCGGATAGTATGTAGGCTATTTTGCGTTAAATGTAGAACTTCGGTTATATATTTAAGATAAAATTGCTAAACAACAAGAAGAAGCATTGAGTAGTCACTTGGTTGAAGAATTAAGGACCAAAAATGATTCAAACGTTGAAGCAGGGATGCAGATGCAATCAATGGTTGCGGTGTTGTACTTCGGTACAAGGCAAAAAGTCTGTGAACTGTTTCTAGAAAGCCATATCAATGTACTCGTTGCAATGATATGGCTTTTGTTTTTGAGCATTTCCGAAGCGGGACTTTACATAATAAACTCCCCGTTTAATCACCCCAAAGTTTACCGATCTCCCCTCCGATTCCACACATTTAAAGTTGTATATTTGCTCCGCTTTAAACAATCCTTTTTATTTATGCCAAGAATATTCTATACCAAAACTGATGAAGCTCCAGCTTTGGCAACCCATTCCCTCTTACCTATTGTAAAGGCCTTTACCAAAATTGCAGGAATTTCCATAACTACCAAAGACATCTCCCTTGCAGGGAGGATTATCGCTGTTTTTACGGATTCCCTTGAGGAAGGTCAGCGGCACCCCAATGACCTGGCAGAACTGGGTGAATTGGCTAAATCCCCTGAAGCAAACATTATTAAATTACCCAATATAAGCGCGTCGATCCCTCAGTTAAAAGAGGCAATCACCGAACTGCAAAGCCAGGGGTATGCCATTCCGGACTACCCTGATGAGCCGGCTACCGAAGAAGAAAAGGAAATTAAATCGCGCTATGATAAGATCAAGGGCAGTGCAGTAAATCCTGTATTGCGGGAGGGCAACTCGGATCGAAGGGCCCCTGTCCCCGTTAAAAACTATGCGAAAAAAAATCCACACAGCATGGGGGCATGGAAATCGGATTCTAAAACGCATGTTGCCACCATGGATCATGGCGACTTTAAATCGAACGAGCGTTCCGTAACACTGGAAAACCAGGCTACCGTCCGTATTGAGCTTTGCACAACCAGGGGTGACGTTGTAGTGCTTAAGCCGCAAATCCCCCTACTGGCCCTCGAGATCATAGATGCCACCGTGTTGAGTAAAAAGGCCTTAATGCAGTTTCTCAAGGCCGCCTACGCCGATGCAAAAGCAAAGGGGGTACTCTTCTCGGTACATTTAAAGGCGACCATGATGAAGGTATCTGACCCGATTATTTTTGGCCATGTCGTAGAGGTTTTCTTTGAAGATGTATTTAAAAAATATGCCAGGGTCTTCGAAGAAAACGGTATTAGTGCCAATGACGGCCTTGAAAATCTCTTTCTCAAAATAGAACAGTTCCCACCCGATTTAAGAACGGGGATCACCAATGATATTGAGAAGGCCTTGTCTGAAGGTCCTGATCTTGCCATGGTCAATTCTGAAAAAGGAATTACCAACCTGCATGTACCCAGCGATGTGATCATTGATGCTTCCATGCCGGCAATGATCCGTAGTTCCGGTCAAATGTGGAATTCAGAAGGGAAACTTCAGGACACAAAAGCAGTAATTCCGGATAGCAGCTATGCAGGCATTTATCAGGCAACTATCGATTTTTGCAAAGCGTACGGGGCTTTTGATCCGCGCACCATGGGAACAGTCCCCAATGTGGGCCTGATGGCACAAAAGGCCGAAGAATACGGTTCCCACGATAAAACCTTTGAAATACAGCAAAAAGGTGTGGTAAAAGTCATAGACCTTAGCTCTGGGAAAACACTGATTGAGCATCCCGTGGAAGAAGGGGATATCTGGAGAATGTGCCAGGTAAAAGATGCGGCGATCCGGGATTGGGTAAAACTCGCCGTATCCAGGGCCCGGGCCTCCAAGATCCCTGCTGTATTCTGGCTTGATGTTGAAAGGGCCCATGATGCAGAACTTATAAAAAAAGTTACCAAATACCTTCAGGATTACGATACGGAAGGACTGGATATTCGTATTCTTTCACCGGAAGAAGCAACAATATTCACCTTAAGGCGCATAAAGAAAGGCGAAGATACGATCTCAGTTTCAGGAAATGTTTTACGCGATTACTTAACGGACCTGTTTCCAATACTGGAAGTCGGTACGAGTGCCAAAATGTTGTCCATTGTTCCTTTAATGAACGGCGGCGGCCTCTTTGAAACGGGTGCCGGTGGTTCTGCCCCTAAACACGTGGAGCAATTTTTGGAAGAGGGTCATTTGCGATGGGACTCCCTCGGTGAATTTCTGGCACTTAGCATTTCCCTCGAATTCTATGGGGATAAAAACAGCAATGGCAAAGCGAAAGTGCTTGCCGGGGCCCTGGATAAGGCCACGGAGCATTTTCTGGACAGTGACCGATCCCCCTCCAGGGAGGTAGGAGAATTGGATACCCGCGGTAGCCATTTTTACCTGGCTTCCTACTGGGCGAAAGCACTTGCGGAGCAGGAAGAAGACGCCGAATTAAAGGGAATATTTACCAAGATCAACAAGGCCCTTAAAGAAAAAGAATCGCAGATACTGAACGAGTTATTGGTAGCACAGGGAGTTCCCCAGGATATCGGTGGCTATTATAAACCTGATCCAGTAATGGTAGCGGGTGCCATGCGACCCAGCGCTACTTTTAATGCAATACTGGAACAGTTGTAGGGAATTGTAAAAATCAGATCAGGCGAAACCCTCATTATGTGCGGGGTCCTAATAATTAACTGGACACATTTGTGTATTTAAATATTCTCCCTATTTTTAGTTAAAATTGCCCGAATGATCCGGACATCCCGCCAATCATTGCTGATTTTCCTCTTATTCATCTCTGTTCAGCTATACTCACAACAAAAATATACACTCAGCGGTACCATCGCCGAAGCTGCAAGCAACGAAACGTTAATCGGTGTTACAATTGCGGTCCCCGAACTCAGGACGGGTGTTGCCACTAACGAATACGGCTTTTATTCTTTGACATTACCGGAAGGCGAATATGAAGTTCAGATCAGTTATCTGGGGTATCAGGATATCATCAGTACCATTTCTTTTACCGAAGACCAGAAAATAAACTTTCAATTGGCGGAGCAGGCCGAACAGCTGGACGAAGTAGTGCTTGTTGACGAGGCTGATAAGATTAACATTCGCAAACCACAAATGAGTGTAAGCACCATGGCCGTGCAGACCATCAAAAAAATTCCGGTCGTGCTGGGCGAAGCCGATGTCATT
>DATGCB010000386.1:0-2655 GCA_035312365.1 Eudoraea sp.
ACCGTGTTGGGGGTGTCCACACCCTTTGGTTTATTGGATTCCAGAAGGTCCAGCAGGTTTTCGGCATAATTGGTCACAGAATGTGTCTGGTAGTGATTGAACACCCCGAACAGCGCCCTTTTAAGGGCGGTACGGTTGCAGATCACATAACTTACACCGGAGGGGCAGCGTATATTGTCTTCAAGTACGTAGTAATTACCATCCTTGTGTTTGATAATATCAGTACCGGATATATGGTTATAAATACCACCCGGGGGATCAATTCCCACCATTTGGTGCAGGTAGTTTGCGGAAGAACTGATCAGTTCCATGGGGACGATCCCCTGCTTGATTATTTTCTTATCGTGGTACACATCCCAAAGAAATAGATTCAATGCTCTGCTGCGTTGGATGGCACCATTTTCTATGATATCCCATTCCTCATTATCTATGATCCTTGGAAAAAGGTCGAAGGGAAAGATCTTCTCTGTCGTATCCTTTTCACTATACACCTGAAAAGTGATCCCCTGATTAAAAAAGGATGCCTTGGCCTTTGCATTGAGTTTTACGAAATCAGTGATGGAATGTTCCCCGTAAAGCTGAAATAATTTAGCGTAAATTTCTTTCACCTGGCCGTTGGCGTCATAAATTTCATCGTACAATTCGGGATTTCTCTGGTAGTAGGAAAATATCTGATTTTTAATATTTGCCATAGCATTTTGATTTGTTAAAAGATACTGGTTTTGATCGAAACCTGTGTTGAATATTCCTTAATAATCTACGAAGAAATTATAAATCAGTTAAATAAGTGGGAGTTTTACTGCGATATAAATTTCTTTGAAGAAAAGAAGGATACTGCCTCTGTTTTAAACGTTTTTATCTAAATTTAGCGGCAAATGAACCCGATGAAAAAATCAATATTGGTTGCTCTGGTCTGCAGTTTTGCACTGGTGGGGAATTCCCAGTTTGCGGAAAAGAGCAAGGACTATCAAAAATTTAATGGTCTTTTTACCTTTTATTACGATGACGGCAATGCCAAGATTTACCTGGAGGTAAAAGATCTGAATAAGGAGTTCCTTTACGTCTATTCCCTAAGCAGTGGTATTGGAAGTAATGATATAGGTTTAGATAGGGGACAACTTGGAAATGAACAAGTTGTATTTTTTAAAAAAACAGGAAACAAATTGTTATTGATTCAACCTAACTTAAAATTCAGGGCCCTGACCGAAAATGCGCTGGAAAAGAAGTCTGTGGAACAGGCCTTCGCCAAATCGGTTTTGTTTGGGTTTAAAATCGAAGATGAAAGTAACGGAACGTATGTCATTGATATAACAGACTTCCTGATACAGGATGTGCACGGGGTGGCTCAACGGCTTAAAAGCACGGAGCAGGGCGCCTATAGCCTGGATAGCAGCAGGAGTGGTTTGGCTTTAGAACGCACAAAGGCGTTTCCAAAAAATCTGGAATTCGATGTTACGCTTACCTTTAAAGGAGAACCCAAGGGAGATTATATCAGATCCGTAACGCCCAATCCCGGCCTGGTTACTGTAGCACAGCATCATTCCTTTATTGCATTGCCCGATGCCCACTATGAAAAAAGGGTTTTTGATCCCCGTTGCGGTTCCTATCCCTTTACTTATTACGACTATGCAACACCTGTGGAAGAGCCGTTGATCAAGCGTTTTGTGACACGGCACCGGTTGAAAAAGAAAGATCCTAAGGCTGCTGTAAGTGAAGCCATTGAACCGTTGGTCTACTATTTGGACAACGGTACCCCGGAGCCGGTTCGTTCGGCATTACTGGAGGGGGGCAGGTGGTGGAATGAGGCGTTTGAAGCTATAGGGTTTAAAGATGCATTTCAATTAAAAATGCTTCCCGAAAATGCCGATCCTCTGGACGTACGATACAATGTTATCCAGTGGGTGCACCGTTCAACAAGAGGCTGGAGTTATGGGAGTAGTATCACTGATCCAAGGACAGGAGAGATCATCAAGGGCCATGTAAGCCTCGGCAGTTTACGTATCCGGCAGGACTTTTTGATTGCACAGGCATTAATGAATAAACCCTTCGCTGAACGCGACGATAATCACGAGGCCATGCTGCAATTAGCCCTGGCAAGGATACGTCAGCTTTCCGCCCATGAAATTGGGCATACCCTTGGATTTGCCCACAATTTTGCCGCAAGTACCAATGACCGGGCGTCGGTGATGGATTACCCCCATCCAAGGTTTTATGTCCGTAATGGCGAAATCGACTTTTCCAATGCATATGACACAGGAATCGGAGCATGGGATAAAGTTATCGTGGCCTATTCCTATTCGGAGGTTCCGGAAGGTATGGATCAAAGGGCATGGCTGAATACCATTTTAGATGATGCCCGCCAGGCCGGACTTCGCTACATATCAGACCAGGATGCCCGGCCACCGGGCGGGGCACATGCATTGGCTCATTTATGGGACAATGGCCGGAACGCCACCGAGGAGCTCGACCGGGTATTGAATATCAGAGAACTGGCGATCGCTAATTTTTCCCTGGATAATATCCGAAAGAATGAACCCAATACTGTTCTGGAGGATCTCTTTGCCCCGCTGTATTTTTTTCACCGGTACCAGACAGAAGCGGCTACAAAAGTAATCGGGGGTTTAAATTACAACTATGCGGTGAAGGGCGATGGGC
>DATGCB010000387.1:0-10267 GCA_035312365.1 Eudoraea sp.
CCAACGAAGATGGAACCTATTCGGATCGCGTAAAATTCGGAATGATCAGTGTCATCATCCACGAGGTAGGCCATAATTTCTTTCCCATGATCGTCAATTCAGACGAACGCCAGTGGGGATGGATGGATGAAGGTCTGAATACATTTGTGCAATATATGACGGAGCAGGAATTTGGGGAGGCAAACCCCTCGGTGATTGAGGGCCTGGATAGATACCCGTCCAGAAGGGGCGACCCCTCGGATGTCGTCCCCTATATGGGTGGAGATCAAAGCACCATAGCACCCATCATGTCGAATCCTGAAAATGTCTACCAGCTAGGGCCCAACGCATACGGCAAACCGGCCACGGCCCTGAATATCCTTAGGGAGACAGTCATGGGCAGGGAATTATTCGACCATGCTTTCAGGACCTACGCCCATCGCTGGAAATTTAAGCATCCAACGCCTGAAGATTTCTTCCGCACTATGGAAGATGCCTCCGCTGTGGATTTGGACTGGTATTGGAGGGGTTGGTTTTATACCACCGACTATGTTGATATTGGCGTTAAAGGAGTAAAGAAATATTATGTCTCTGACACCCCGACGAAAAAGATGCAGGAATATCTCTCCGCCAGAAATCTGACGGAAGCTGATATGCCACCTTTGGTATATCTTGCAGATGAGGACAGTGAAGATTTTGACCCGCAACTCAAGGGCAGATCACCTTCTGAAACGTCTAAAAATCTCAAGGAATATATGATGGATAACATGACGGCAGAAGAAAGGGCCGCAGTAAGGGAACCCAGGTATTTCTATGAAGTTACTTTTGATAAACCAGGCGGGATCCCTATGCCCTTGATTGTTGAATATACCTATGCGGACGGGTCAAAGGAAAATATTACCTATCCCCCGGAGATATGGAGGAGGAATGATACGGAGGTAAGGCGCGTGGTTTCCTCCCAAAAGGAACTCGTGGGTATTGTAATTGATCCCAGGGCGGAGACGGCAGATATAGACGTGACGAACAATGCCTGGCCTAAAAAGGAGGAAAAGTCAGAATTTGATACCTTTAAGGAGAATATCAAAGGTTGATAACAAGGCGTTGAACTAAAAAGAAGACCTGTTGGATTTTATAATTCCAACAGGTTTCTTATTTCACAATCCTTATATTTGTAGCATGTATGCCACCATTATTCTTTTTATCAGCGGGGGGGAGATATTCTTCATCATGTTCATCGTGGTGATGGTTTTTGGCGCTGATAAAATCCCCGGTATTGCAAAGAGCCTTGGCAAAGGCATGAGGCAGTTAAAGGATGCCACGGAAGACATCAAACAGGAGATTCAGAAAAGTGCTGAAAAGCAGGGCATTGATACCAGTTTCGTGCAGGATATTAAAAAGGACCTGGATGACGTGAAAAAGAATGTCAGTGATGTTGCAACGAATATTACCGACAAGCAAGGCATAGACACCAGTTTTGCCAGGGACATCAAAAAAGATCTGGATGAGGTGAAAAAGAAAGTAGGCGATGTTACCGGGACCATAAAAAGGAAATAGATTCTCGCATGCTGGAGCGGATACTGGAATGGGACAGGCAAACGTTTATTTACCTGAATGGGCTGGGCGTTGAGAAGTATGACGCCTTTTGGTCTGCAGTGACCAGTATTTCTACCTGGATCCCCTTGTTCCTCCTGTTTCTTATACTCATTTACCTGCAACACCCTAAAAAGGAGGCCCTTGCCATGAGCTTAATGGTTTTGCTCCTTTTAGGAGTCATCCTTACAACCATGGAATTGACAAAGGAGTTCGTTGGGCGTTTAAGGCCCAACAACGATGTTGAAGTGAATACGCTGATCCGCATTTTAAAAAGCCCTGCGAACTACAGTTTTTTTTCTGGCCACGCAGCCACATCTTTCGGGATCACGACCCTGATGGTACTGTTCCTGGGAAAAAAACTCTGGTGGGTATGGATTTTTTACATTTGGCCCCTGCTGTTTGCCACCAGCAGAATTTACGTTGGAGTGCACTATCCGCTCGACATCCTGGCCGGCGTACTCATCGGTTGCCTGTATGCTTATCTATTTTACAGGCTCTACCGGATGATTATTTTACCAGGGAAATGGTAAGCCCGTCCCTGACGGGTAGCAATACACTTTCAACCCTTTGGTCCTCTTTGAGCATTTTATTGAATTCAATAAGTATTTGGGTAGCCTTGTCATTTTGCTTAAGCGGTTCAATTACTTTCCCTGACCAAAGAACATTGTCCGTTAGGATTACTCCCCCTACCCGGGTCTTTTC
Source organism: Eudoraea sp. (assembly GCA_035312365.1). Taxonomy (GTDB): domain Bacteria; phylum Bacteroidota; class Bacteroidia; order Flavobacteriales; family Flavobacteriaceae; genus JAFMPW01. Next base: position 2,275 of record DATGCB010000387.1, read on the forward strand.
CAGGACCGCTTCAAAATAATGAGGGTAGTCCGTCTTTTCGGCATCGATAAAAACGAGGTCGAACCTGTGGTTGAATTGAGGAATGATCTTCAGGGCATCCCCGCAATGCTGCATGATTTTGTGCCCCATGCCGCTCTTGTTGAAATATTTCCTCTGCATGGATCCAAGTTCTTCATTGATATCGATGGTATGCAGCACGCCATCCCCGGGAAGTCCTTCGGCAAGGCAAAGCGCAGAATAACCCGTATAGGTACCAATTTCAAGCACAAACCGGGGACGGATAATTTTTGAGAGGATGCTGAGCAACCTGCCTTGAAAATGTCCGGTGATCATCCTGGGTTGTACCACCTTCAGGTGTGTCTCCCGGGTTAATTCCCGCAGGAGTTCCGGTTCGTCCTCCGTATGGGAACTAATATAGTTTTCCAGGGCTTCGGAAAGGAAGTGCATGGGTTCTTTTTACAAAAATATGGATTAAAAGACTACCTTAGAAATACAAAACAGAGGATTTAAAATGGACAATCTAATCATCAGAGAGGCCACCCTGCAGGATCTTCCGGTACTTTTAGACTTTGAGCAGGCATTGATCCTTGCCGAAAGACCCTTTGACAAGACAATTAAAGAGGACCCGGTAAGCTATTATGATATCAGGGAATATATTCTGAGTGCCGATGTGGTTGTGGTAGTCGCTGAGCATCGGGGTAAAGTGGTGAGCAGCGGCTATGTACACGCGAAAAAAGCACGGCCATACCTGGATCATGGCACCTATGCCTATATGGGGTTTATGTATACCCTCCCGGAATTTCGGGGAAAGGGTATTAATAAAAAAATTGTCTCCCACCTAAAAACCTGGGCGCTGGAAAACGGGCTGAACGAAGTGCGCCTGACCGTATATCACGATAATCTGCCTGCTATAAGAGCCTATGAAAAAGCGGGATTTGAAACCCATATTACCGAAATGCGGATGAGAATAGAATAGTGGCGGAAGGGTTGGTCCGCCAGGTCAGAAAATCGGTACGGTTGTCGTATTTTTGAACAAACTCTTTCCATGCAGTATCAAAATACACTGACGTTTGCACAGGAGCTGGATGCAAAGGATCCGCTGAATTCTTACAGATCTGCTTTTCATTTTCCAAAAGTCGACGGAAAGGATGTTATTTACTTTACGGGGAATTCCCTTGGATTGCAACCCAAACTCGCCCAAAATTATGTGGACGAAATCATGGCAGCCTGGAAAGATTTGGCGGTGGAAGGGCATTTTCAGGCAGACAAGCCATGGTGGGATTACCATGAAAGGCTGGCAGCCCCGTTGGCAAGGGTCGTCGGAGCTAAAAAAAGCGAGGTTTCCGTTATGAATACGCTTACCGTAAACCTGCATTTGCTGATGGTGTCATTTTACATCCCAACCAAAGCGCGGTTTAAGATTATCTGCGAAGAAAAAGCCTTCCCTTCAGATCAGTACATGCTCGATAGTCAGGTCAGGTTTCATGGCTATAAACCCGAAGATGCCCTCATTAAAATAAAGAAAAGGCAGGGGGAACATCATTGGCGGACAGCAGACGTCATAGCCAGGATCAAAGAAGTGGGCGAGGAGCTGGCCTTAGTGCTGATCGGGGGGGTCAATTATTACAACGGGCAGGTTTTTGACATGAAAGCCATTACGAGCGCCGGGAAATCCGTTGGCGCCTTCGTGGGATGGGACCTGGCGCATGCTGCCGGCAATGTAGCATTAAACCTTCATGACTGGGGGGTCGATTTTGCGGCCTGGTGCAGTTATAAATATATGAATAGCGGGCCGGGAAACGCCTCGGGAGTCTTTATTCACGAACGGCACTTAAACCGATCAGATATTCCCCGTTTCGAAGGATGGTGGGGAACCAAAAAGGAAACCAGGTTTTTAATGAAACCGCATTTTGAACCCATCGCCACTGCCGACGCATGGCAACTAAGCAACCCGCCGATACTCTCGCTTGCCCCTTATTTGGCCTCACTTCAGCTTTTTGAGGAAGTGGGGATGCCCGGGCTCATTAGAAAGAGGGATCTGATCGTTTCATACCTGGAATTTATTCTAAACGAAGTGGACAAAGAAGTAGAAAGTTCCTTTGAGATGATCACCCCGGAAGCCCGGGGATGTCAATTATCCGTTTTTCTTCACGGGGAGGGAAGGCCTTTATTTGAATATCTGATGGCCAAAGGCGTTATCACAGACTGGAGAGAACCCAATGTTATTCGTTTGGCTCCGGCGCCCTTTTATTGCTCATTTGAAGATATGTACCGGTTCGGGCAGATTTTAAAGGCTGGAATCCGATCCAAATCCTGATCAGGTTCCTATGTTTTGGGAACTACCCGCCCTAAGCTACCGAGCGCATGTACTCAGAGGGGGTAAGATCATGACTTCTCTTAAACTGTTTTGTGAAGTACGACGCATCTGTATAACCACATTTGTACATGACTTCTGAAACCGAAAAGCACCCCTCGTTGAAGTGCTCAACTGCCTTACCCGTCCTGAACTCATTGACAAATTGTATAAAGGGTTTATTGGCCATTTTTTTAAAGAACCGGCAAAAAGAATTGGTGGTTAAGCCAATTTTACGGGCCAGCATCTCAGTAGATATCGGTTCATTGTAATGTGCATTCACAAATTCAAAAATGGCCTCTAATCGCTCCACATCCGTACTTTTCCAGGAATTAGTGACGCAGGAAGTAAGAACCGTTTTATGGTCTTTGTCCTCTGACAGCCTGGACATGATATTCATAAAAGAGATCAGCCTGTCAGAAGTACTTAGCTGTACCAATTCTTCGAAGTCTGTGGACAGGCGCTCCTTTACACTGTTATTGAATACAAGTACTTTTTGCGCTTTTTTAATGAAGTTTCTCAAAGTCCGGAATTCCGGGAACACGGCGATTTTATCCTCAACGAAACCTTCATTAAACTGAATGACAACTTCCATGTGATCCAACTGCTCCCTGTTCCCAAAATCCGAATGCGGGATGTTTGGACCCAGAAATAACAAAGCACCCTGGCGATAGGGTTCCATCCTGTTGCCTACCTTTAATTTTCCGGAACCATTTTTAATATAGACCAATTCATATTCCGGATGTATATGCCAACCTGCAGATTTGCATTTCTGACTATGGCTGTAGGCCGCTATCTTGAGTGAGGTGTTCAGGGTAACATCAATATTCTCATAGATGGGAATCATTAGTCAAAATTACCTTAAAATTAATCAATTCTTCTGTTTTTGGAATAATATGTTTTATAATTGGAATATTTAAGCCTATGCTTTTAGGTACATTTGGAATTACTTTGCACTCCAAGCAGGTATACAACGAATGAAGTCATTAAAGCTGATCCTTTCAAACCCCCGTTACTTTGCCCCGGCATGGGTTTTTGCAAGCCTGAATATCCTGTTCGGTACCTGGGCCATTTATATCCCTACGGTAAAGGAGATCTTGGGTATAGATAAATCCCAGTTGGGGATTGCGATCTTTTTTATGGCGCTGGGCGTCTTTACCGTTTTTCCTGTTGCTTCCGGGATCATAAATAAAATCGGGGTGGGGAAGGCTACCTGGATCGGGGTATTGCTGCTCTGCTCCTCGGCCATTTTACCCATCGTGGCACCCGGCTACTTTACGCTTATGGCGGCCCTTTTTATTTTTGGTGCTTCACAGGGCTTTACGGACATTGCAATGAATACCCTGGTCACAGAAATAGAAAAGGAAGATAAACAGAATTTTATGTCGGCTGCCCATGGATTTTTTAGCCTTGGCGGCGTATTGGCCGGCTTGGGGAGTTTTGCAATAGGGGCGATTGGCAATCCGACCCTTCATATGGGGGTGGTGGTACTTTTAGTGCTGGCGGTCAACCTGCTATTTTACCGGCAATATGTAAAAATCATTGCGGCCCCCATAGAGAAAAGTGATTTTAGCCTTAAACTCTTTAAACCCTTAATCATCCTTGGGGTTGTTTCCTTCATTATCATGGGAAGTGAAGGTGCCGTTGTTGACTGGAGCGGTTTGTTTCTCAAGGAAATAAGCAGGGCCCCGGAAGTACTGATTGGAAGTGGTTTCCTGGCATTTTCCACCACGATGACGTTGGGCAGGTTCCTCGGCGACAGCATCAGTGCCAGAATCGGTTCTGTACGGATTGTGATACTGGGAACGTTGATAGCCCTGATCGGATATGGAGCAGTGCTGACAACTTCTACCTATTTGGCCATCACCGGTTTTGGCCTAATAGGACTCGGGTTTTCTGTTGTCATCCCCGAATTGTACCGTATCGGAGGGAACGTGAGAGGTGTGGAATCTTCTCAGGGGATTGCCTTTATTGCCGGAACAGGGTATTCCGGATTTTTGCTGGCACCCCCGGTACTCGGTTTTTTAGCGGAGAGTGCCTCCCTGAAACTGAGTTTTATGGTCTTAGCGGCATGTTCGCTTGGTTCGCTGCTGGCAACATTTATGCTGAAAAGGAAAAGTTCATAGAAATCTCATCAAGGCCGGGTAACAGACACATTTGTAAAATACCATTTAATGGTGCCCCCCTCATTTTGACGCATTCGCGAAATTTTCAATCCGCCTTCATCTATATAATCCTCCCAGGTAGTGGCTAATGAAGGCTCGGCCTGATTGCCCCGCCTGAACACCCATTCTTTTACCAAATAGGCGTCATTAAAATAAAAATCATAGGCATCCCCGGGGGTATATCCCCCTTCATTTCCATAGACTACCGTTAATTTTTGCAGGCTGTCTTTGCTGATAGGCGCCAATGCCCTGGCGGTATGGCTTTCATGAAGGCTGTTCTTGTCCCATAAAATATTTATCGGAGCCAGTAACCAATATTTATCGTTGATAAAGGCCGCATCAGCCTTGGCTGCTGTGCTGTCTATATTGGCCCTGTCATAGGTTGCTGTATCCCCGAGCGCAATTCCGGTCACCTCATTATCCCTGACATTCCACCTCCACTGACGCTCAAAATGTGAGGTATCCCTGTCAACATTAAAGGTGAACCTTAGTTCTTCAACCCCGTTCCATTGGTCATAGCCATTGGCATAGGCTATTTTTTCCAGGACAGAAAGTTCCTTTTGTACATCGGTTGTTTCTCCTTTTTTTTCTGTTTTGCAATTGATGAAGGCCATCAACCCAATACATAGAAGTGCCACGTATTTTTTCATATGCCCGTTTTTGTTCAATTTTCAAATATAGTTGCTTTCAGAGCGAATACAGAATAAATCGATAAGAATATTGCGCCCGGATTTCACAATAAAATGATTAATTTTGGTTTTTAATCAAAACGCAATAATGAGTTCTAAAAAAGGAAAAGTTCAACGGGCTATTGATGAAAAATTATTGGAAGAAAGAAAGGTCTTTTTATGGGGGATGGTAGATGATGATTCTGCAAAGCACGTGATAGACAGGTTGTTATATCTGGATCTTCAGAGCAACAAGGAGATACAGCTGGTTATCAACAGCCCGGGCGGCTATGTAACTTCGGGGTTCGCCATCTACGATACAATTAAACAGTTGAAAAGTCCGGTTTCCACGGTATGTTCCGGTCTGGCGGCGTCCATGGGTTCCATATTACTTTCTGCCGGGAAAAAGGGCAGGCGTTTTATTCAGCCGCATGCCAGGGTGATGATACACCAGCCCAGCGGGGGCGCCAGGGGCCAGGCGTCCAATATAGAAATTCAGGCCAGGGAGATAATAAAAACCAAGGAATTGGGTGCCGAATTATTGGCTGAAAATTGCGGACAGCCCGTAGAGAAGATCATGAAAGATTTTAACCGGGACTATTGGATGGGGGCTGAGGAATCCATAGAATATGGCATTGTGGATGCCGTGCTGAAGTAGGGCGTTCTGCCTGCCAGAGTCATCCGTGCATCCCGGATGGGGATGGTGCAAATTCCTGTAGAACAGTATTTTGTGGGTACTTAATTACCACACATATAGAAAAAAAGAAAAGTCCTTCGCGTTATCAACGGGAAGGACTTTTTGGATATATATGGACGCCTAAGCGGAAAATTCATTATATATACGCAATGGCAACAGGCTTTGGCTTTTGATGGTATGTTAAAAAAGGATTAAATTCTACCCGTGCAAAACCCTTAAATTACGTAACTTTAAAGACCAGGAATCGAACGAACCTCATGATACAAGCTCCTAAAAAAATTGCGATTGTCGGTTCCGGGTTAGTGGGCTCCCTTTTAGCGCTTTATCTACGCAAACACGGGCATACTGTTACGGTATTCGACCGCAGGCCCGACCTGCGAACCGTCAGTTTTTCGGGAAGGTCCATAAATCTTGCGATGAGCAACCGCGGATGGAAAGCGCTGAGGGAAGCAGGTATTGAAGATGATGTCAAAAAGATGGCCATTCCGCTCAAACAAAGGGCCATGCATTTGAATGACACCCCGGTGTACTTCCAGAAATACGGTAAAGATGGAGAGGCCATCTGGTCTATATCCCGCGGATTGCTGAACAGGTCCATGATCGATTTTGCAGAGGAGGCCGGGGTGAATTTCCGGTTCAATGAAAAAGTATGGGATGTAGACCTGCCAAAGGCACAGCTATTTACCGGCGAAACTGAAAAAGGCCATTGGGAAACCTATGATTTTGATATCGTCTTTGGATGCGACGGGGCCTTTTCCCGGGTAAGGCACAAAATGCAGCGACGTAGCAGGTTCAACTATTCACAGGACTTTATCGATGTTGGTTATAAGGAGTTGACCATAGCACCTAATCAGGATGGTACCCATAAAATGGATAAGAATTCATTCCATATCTGGCCAAGGGGAAGGTTTATGTTCATTGCCATGCCGAACCTGGACGGTAGTTTTACCTGCACGCTGTTTTTACCCTTTGAAGGAGATGTTTCATTTGAGAGGATTACCAATAATGAAGAGGCAAGGACATTTTTCGGGACCCATTTCCCCGATGTAATGGGGGATATTGAAAACCTTAGCAGTGACTTCTTTAAAAATCCTACAAGTGCAATGGTCACCATGAAGTGCTACCCCTGGACGTATTGGGACAAGGTGGCCCTGGTTGGCGATTCGGCCCATGCCATTGTTCCTTTTTACGGACAGGGGATGAATGCGGGTTTTGAGGACATCTATGTGCTGCGGAAATTGATGGAAATGCATGGGGACGACTGGGAAGCCATTTTTCAGAACTACCAGAAAATAAGAAAGCCCAATGCCGACGCCATTGCAGAGCTCAGTTACAGGAATTTTATCGAAATGAGCAGCAAGACGGCAGATCCTAAATTTTTACTGCAAAAGAAAATAGAAAAGCACTTTTCAAGCAAATATCCGGACAAATGGATCCCGGTGTATTCCAGGGTGACATTTTCGGACAGGCCCTATGCTGAAGCCCTTGAATATGGCGATGAACAGGAAGGCATCATGAAAAAAGTCATGGCAATACCCGATATTGATAAAAAATGGGACGCCCCGGAGGTAGAAAAGAAAATTTTAAAGCTCCTGTCTGAAAGGTCCTGAATCTTTTCCGGAAACACGGAGGACACTGGAAAGTGCAACGTAACAGTTTTCAAGCAATTACGCCCTTTATCACAACTTCCCCGAAAGACAAAAAAAAGACGGCTATCAAAAGGTAGCCGTCTTTTTAACCGTATCAGTGGCACTTTAGATCTTCTCGAACATTTTATGCATTTTCTCCTGCTCCTCTTCGGCCAACGCAGGGTCTACCAGAATGCGCCCGCTGTGTTCATCGGTAATTATTTTTTTACGGGAAGCTATTTCCACCTGTACCTGAGGTGGAATGGTAAAGAAAGATCCTCCGGAGGCACCGCGCTCTACGGGCACAACGGCCAGGCCGTTCTTTACGTTGTTCCTGATGCGTTTGTATGCCTGGATGAGACGATCCTCAATTTGCTTTTCAAATTTCTCGGATTTTGCCAATAGTTCTTTTTCTTCTTTCTCGGTTTCCGCCAAAATAGCATCCAGCTCACTTTTCTTGTGCTTTAAGTGGGCTTCACGTT
>DATGCB010000388.1:0-2554 GCA_035312365.1 Eudoraea sp.
AGCGGGAGCATTGATCGGCTACATCCTTGCTCGGATTAACTTTTTTTCATGGAAAACCACCTGAAAAAACACAGAGGCTAACCCGCAGATTCACCTATCTCAAATATTTTACTACGTCAATCCCTGTACCCTCAGCAGCAATTCCCGGTAAAATTTTAAATTACTAGTAGTCAAAAATTTAAACACCATATAGAATTTTTCTTTCGTAAACTATTTTGAAGAAGAGTCCAAAAGACATTTACCCGAGGTTATTTTAGATGACGATATTAAACGCAGGGGCGCAAGAGTCGCAGGGGCGCAGTGACGAAAAAATTGAAAATCGAATTTCTGGGTTGATCAAAGAAGCGGCGATTGAGGTCCATAAAGTTTTAGGCGGACCAGGTCTTTTAGAAAGTATTTATGAGGAAGCTTTATTTCAAGAACTACAATTGCGTGGAATGAAAGTACAACGACAAGTTTATGTCCCGGTGAAATACAAAAGTCTGACCTTACGGGATCCCTTACGTATAGACCTTTTGGTAGAAAATAAAGTTATCGTTGAAGTTAAGGCTACTGAAGTCAACCACTCCCTTTATAAGGCGCAAGTTTTAACATATCTTCGCCTTAACAATCTAAAGCTCGGCTTGGTTCTTAACTTTGGACAAGAACTTCTAATTAACGGCCTCAGTAGAGTTGTTAATAATCTTTAACCCTGCGCCCCTGCGTCTTCTGCGTCCCTGCGTTTAATCCGATTTGAATAAAGAATAATCCTAAAAAACGCAGTTGAAAACGATCTATAAGCACAATCTTTTAGTCCATAACGGCTTACAACAAAGGACCCCTTCACCTTTTGGGAATGTGGCCCTTTGTTGTAAGCCGTTATGAACTAAAATCTTGCACTTATAGATCATTTTCAACTGCGTTTTTTAGGATAATATGGCTACACGAATGATTGAAAAAATACACCTATCTGCAAAAGGATTATTACAAACGGTACGTCAGTGCTTTTCCAAGGTTTCTCTTCCCAAGAAACAGGGGGCGGGTAAGGATCCTGAGATTCCTCTTGAAGACTGTTTGATGTCTGGATTGGCAGTATTTAGTTTAAAGTTTCCCTCTCTTCTTCAATTTGACCAAAGTAAAAACGAAGAGATTATACGTCACAATCTAGAAACCATGTACGAAGTGCACCGCGCTCCTTGTGACACTCAAATGAGGGAACGTCTTGATCAAGTACCTCCAGAGAAAATCAGAGGAGTTTTTAAAAAGGTTTTTTCATCCCTTCAGAGAGGGAAGGTATTAGAAAAATATCAATTCATCGATGGGCATTATCTTCTTCTTGCCGATGGTACCGGATATTTTTCATCCAAAACGGTGCACTGTGAAAACTGCTGTGTTAAGAACCATAGGAATGGTTCAAAAACATATCATCATCAAATGCTTGGGGCTGTAATAGCTCATCCCGATCGTAAAGAAGTTATTCCCCTCTGCCCAGAACCTATTGCTAATACAGATGGCCAGAAAAAGAATGATTGTGAGCGAAATGCAAGCAAACGTCTTTTAGCTGATATTCGCCGTGAGCATCCACACCTGCCCTTGGTTCTTGCTGAAGATGGATTAGCATCAAATGCACCTCACCTTCGTTTATGCCAAAAGTTAAACATTCGCTTCATAACGGTGGTGAAACCTGATGGCAATAAGTCTCTCTTTGAGTGGTTAAAGGGAATTGAACGAGAAAAATATGAAATTTTTGATGATGACGGTAGCTGTATTCATAGAATGGAATTTTACAATGGAGTTCCTTTAAACGATGCTGATCCTGACTTGGAAGTGAACTATGTCGAATACTGGGAGTTTGATTCAGATGGAAACCAGATCTATCACAATACTTGGATTACCGATCTAAAAGTTACAAGAAAAAATGTGCTACTAATTGTTAAAGGAGGCAGAGCACGCTGGAAAGTCGAAAATGAGACCTTTAATACGCTTAAGAATCAAGGCTATAATTTCGAGCATAATTACGGTCATGGGACAAAACATTTAAGTACTATATTTGGGATGTTAATGATGCTAGCATTTTTAATCGATCAAGCCCAGCAAATATGTTGTGGCTTTTTTCAGGGAGCATTAAAGAAGTGTCGTGCGAAAATTGTTCTTTGGGAGAAAATTAGAAATGCTTTTCAAATGTTTAAGATTACTTCATGGATGGCTCTTTATAAGGCTATAATGAAAGGGTTTTTTGGCTGTGCCATTTTGGATACTTCGTAAGCTTTGGCTTGAACGGATAGCCTTGATTCGATAACGCCCAAATTTACAAGAAAACTAAAGGCTATGTTTAAGCCAAGGATTTTTGTACCCTAATTTTTGGCCCATCTGATTTATCTGCATTGTTCAGGCCTTTTTTAAAACTCCCGGGAATTGCTGCAATTAAGATAATTTATTTGACAAAAAAAACCCTAGATGTTAAAATTACTTCTATATTAAGTATTGTTAGATTTTACAATGGCAAGCACTTACCTTCCCATAACCGGTTAGCCAGTCTATTTTAAGTATTTTAGCGTTAGGCTTGAGCTCTGTC
>DATGCB010000389.1:0-7396 GCA_035312365.1 Eudoraea sp.
TTTAATACGTCCTGCGCAGTTTTTTCCTTGTTGTTCTGACTGTAATCCAAAAATGCTTTGGTAGCCTGGACCCCCACAATATAGGAACCGTCGAAGATCTGTTGCTTTAAAGTGGCCGTTGCATTCGCCTGTTGTGCCTGCCCGAAAACGATCGGTTGAAACGTGCCCGGTTCCCCTCCGAAAAATTCAGCCGGTATCAGGGACACGGGTTGCTTTAACTGATTTTGATAACTGACCGCACCACTGATCTGAGGCAAACCCGTGGCAATGGTTTCCCATTTTTGCTTTTGGGCATCAATTAGATCCCTGTTTGCATTGATGGCATTGTAATTATTTTCGAGTGCATAGGCAATAGCTTCGTCCAGTGAAAAACTTTGGGGTGTTTCCTGGGAGACAACAGGGAAAGTTGACCACAAAAAGATAAAAAGGTAGATATAGTTTCTCATTTATTCCTGATTTGAGTTGATGAGTTCATTTAATATTTTTCTTCCTTTTGGTGTTATAATACCACGGAGATGGTATTCCAGATATTCATCCATCAGAATGGTCACGGGAAATTTGTCATTTGGAAATAACCGTTGGTCTTTAATACTGGTAACGCCGGAAAAATAGATCCGTGAGACAAAATCTATGTTGAGATTATCCCGGTAGATCCCCATTTCAATCCCTTTTTTAACATTGTCCACCACACAGTCATTCATGACTTCATATTGCTTCTCCGTCAACCTTTGATAGATCTTTGGGTAGTATTTCTGCAGCTGGTACTGGGGAGACGAACGTTCATCCTTCAGGTGCAGCATCACAAATTTTTTGATCGCATAGAGTTCCTCAATGGGATTCTCTTTAAGCGAACATATATAGTCAATACCCAAAGAAATTTTTTGAAAAACATACAGGGTACAGGCTTCCACCAATTCCGTTTTATTGGCAAAATGGGCATAAATGGTTTTTTTTGAAATTCCCATTTCATGGGCCAAATCGTCCATGGTAACGCTTTTAAACCCAAGGTTTAAGAACAGTGATGTCGCTTTTTCAATAATTTTTTCCTGCATAATCAGCGACAAATATAACGTTGGAAACTATAAAAACATTAAAAGTTTCCAAAGTTTTACAATTATTTAACATAAGATTGATATCGGTCATACATGGTCATCACCCGGATTTATACCGCAGAAAAAATAGGCCAAAATACGGCGGGGGTTCCCCGAATATATGGTATATACCAGCGCTGACTTTCTTAGGGGACGCGTTACCGGATTGATATCTCACTGCTTTTCCTGGATGCGATCCAGATAGCTTTTATAGGCACTTTCTCCTTCCTCCTCCCAAAATTTATCGTAGTATTTCCACCTGGAAAAATCATCATTAGCGCCCCTGGAATCCCGTGACCTGCAGCCCCTTCCGGATGTGCCTTTCGATTTTTTAGAACTGTGGTTCCCAAATCCGCCGAAAAGTATTTTGGCTAAAATAAACATACCAACAGCCTGCCAATAGGTTATGGCACCCAGTCCCAGGATATCAGGAATTAACCAATTCCACAACCACATGATGCCATACCCGAAGAGTAAGGCAAATGCAATTACCGCAATTATTCCCAACAGGATCCAACCGGCAATGGCTCCAAATTTTCTGCTCCTCATCTTGTGTTTAAAATAATGTGTCATAATTTGTATTTTTTAGTTACGATGCTCTTTTTTCTTTTCCAATTGTTTTAGTAATATGGACAATGCCCTGTGTCGTCTCGACATCAGGGTACCTTCCGGGATCCCTGTTTCCAGGGAAATCTCCCTATATGTAAAGCCTTCGAAATCTACAGCAATGATAATATTCTTGTAATAAGGCTTCAAATTGAGGATGGCCTTCTCTAATTCGATCTTCATTTTATCTGAATACGAATTATCCGATGTCCCGTAGAACAATTCTGCAAATTCATGCAGGCGGTTTCCCTCTCCATTTTCAATGTGGATTTCCTCTTTTTTGGTCCTCATAATGTCAATAATTTTATTTTTTATTGAATTATAGACAAAGGCTGCTATGTTATTGATTGGTGAAATGTCGTCTGCCCGGGAAAAAATTTTTAATGCCACCTCCTGTATAATGTCTTCAGCATCCCTGTCCGCTGCGTCCTCAATTCTTGAATGCGCATAGGCCTTCAGCGAATGGTATTCCTTACTAAAAAAATTTTTAAGGTTGTTATAGTTGTCTGTCTCTGAAACCATTCAGAATCTTTTACATTGAAGTCTTCCTATATAAAGACGAAGCCTTTCAAAACTATTGCATTTTTTTACTTTTTTTTTATTTTCCCGATATTTCCAATGGTTTGTGATCGGCGAAAGTTGTTTGTTAAAATGGCGTATTTTTGAAAAAATTCGGCCCATGCAGACCATTGAATACTATACAAAGGAATTCAATTCCTACCTGGACAAGAACGTCCAAAGCAAACCACCTCACCATCTTTATGATCCCATGGTCTATATTTTAGGATTAGGGGGCAAAAGACTACGGCCGTCCTTAACTTTGTTTTCCGCAGCACTTTTTGGCAAGGACTACAGGCATGCCTTAAATGCAGCCATGGCGGTAGAGTTATTTCATAATTTTTCACTCATACATGATGATATCATGGACGGGGCGCCCCTGAGGAGAGGGAAGGAAACGGTTCATCATAAATGGGATGTCAATACCGGGATCCTTTCAGGGGATGCCATGCTCATAATCGCTTACAGGTTTCTCGAAGATTATCCCGGCAATGCTTTTAAAGAACTGGTTCAATTGTTCACGGAAACCGCGTTAAAAGTCTGTGAGGGGCAGCAACTGGATATGGATTTTGAGACCAGGGAAGATGTTACGGTGCCCGAATACTTAAAAATGATCGAATACAAAACCGCAGTACTCATGGCAGCGGCCATGGCAATGGGAGCAATTGTAGCAAAAGCTTCGCCCCGGGAGAAAGACCTGCTGTATAATTTTGGAAAATACCTTGGGATTGCATTCCAACTGCAGGATGATTACCTGGATGCTTTTGGAAACCCGGAATCTTTCGGGAAACAAATAGGGGGGGATATCATTGAAAACAAAAAAACGTTCCTTTTTTTAAAGTCCAGAGAATTGGCCAATGCACAGGAATTAAAGGAATTGGATCATTTGTATTCCATTAGGCCAACAGATCCGACCGCAAAAATTAAAATTGTAAAACAACTTTTTGAAAGCAGTGGTGCCGCCGAAAACAGCAGGCTTGAAATTGAGAAACATACGGATAAGGCTTTTGATCATTTGGACCAAATCGCCCTAAAACCCAACCAAAAACTGGTATTGCGAACCTTCGGAGAAAAACTTATCGGCAGGCAGGTATAAAGTGAATTCCGCAAGGCAGAATTTCCGGAATCCCTAAGGATGCCTTTTTCTTCTGAAGTGGTTGATCCCCAATAGCATCATAAAGAGCAGGGGAATTGCAAGATACCACCATTTCCATGAGCTGGATGCAACTTCCGTGATCGTCAAAAGCTGGTTGGCCTTTTGTTGCAGCAAAACCTGTTTTTTACCACCCACCCAGGTAACGATTACCGAATCTGCCACTGTTGCCTTCCCCAAACCAAAGTGAGCGATGACGGAGTTCTGGGATAGATGGCTTGAGCCACCCCCGTCGATCTCCCGGGTCATATGGGTGTCTCCAACCACCACCTCAACCCTCGACCCAATCCCATTGGTTTCAGCTTCGAGTCCCTTTAGGGCAATTTTTATCCAGTTGCCGTCTGAAGCATCGTTTCGAAACAACGTGGTTACGGACTCCGTTGGGTATTCCTTTACAGGAACCTGGTTTACTACCAAAATGTCGAGATCACCGTCGTTTTCCATATCGAAAACCACGGACCCCCTTCCCATCCCATAGTTATTAACCCCCATTACCCGGCTTTTATCTATAAAGGTGTAATCGGTATTCTCAAAATAAAAGTTGCCCATTGGTGTGCAATTGGGGTTGAGATCACCATTGGAAACGTAGAGGTCCAGATCCGTATCATGATCGAAGTCAGCAAAGTTCGCCCCCCAACTGATGGCAAAATTATAGGTGCCCAACTCCTTTGCCCGGTCTGTAAACGGATGACCTGCTCCCCGGTTTTCCATGAGCAAATTGAATTTGATATTCGTCACATAGTAGTCGAGCAAACCATCATTGTTATAGTCCCCGACGGCAGATCCCATGGCATTTTCCTTAAGGTCCATTTCATTGATCTCGCTTACGTCCCGGAATGATCTTCTCGGGTATTGATTTTCATAGAGAAAATTGGGAACCGCCTTGTACCCGAAATCATGATTTACCAACAGATCCTGATCCCCGTCGTCGTCAAAATCTGTAAACAATGCCCCGAAACCAAAACCCCTGTGTCCCAGCTGGTATTCTTCATATTGATTCTCAAAATATTCCCCTCCCCTGTTGATCAGCAGATACCCTTTGGCCGTCTGATGTGCACTCACAATGGTAGCATCCTTAAGGACGCCTAACGTCCCTTCAAATTCCAGGAAATAATTGCCGACATACAGGTCAGGGAACCCGTCGGCGTTTACGTCGCCAAAACTGGCACCCGTGCTAAACGAATTCAGCTGATCCAATTTGTATTCTTCCGTAGCATCCCGGAAGGTAAGATCCCCATTGTTTAAAAAGAACAGGTTTTTTGCCCTGGGAATGGTTTGGGAACTGTCTGTTCTGTTGATCGTTGTCACAAAAAGATCCCTGAGGCCATCCCTGTTGACGTCGGCGCTGGCAGCACCCTGGGTGACGAAATCCCTGGTAACATTGAGTCCGGAGGATTCATAGATGTTTTTGAAGGTGCCGTCACCATTATTCAGGTATAAGACATCATCACGGGTACCACTGGTTATAAAGAGGTCTTCATACCCGTCATTGTTGATATCAAAAACGGTTGCCCCACCCCCAAAGGTCCCTTCAAAAACATGGAACTGATGTTCGATGCCCGCCTTAGCCGTAACATCCGTAAATGGTGTCTGGGAAAGGCATTTACCCGTTGGGAAGGCAATGAAGGCAAGGAATGCGAGGGCCTGGTAAACTTGTTTCATTGGCGTCCTTCTTTTACCCAATTAAGGGAAATTACGTTGTTGGCAATGTTAACGCCTTCTTCCAGGCCGACTTTGTTGTCCAGGGGTGTATGAATGCCCCCATAGAATCTTGAATCCGCGGTTTCCTGGGCGGCTTCCCAAAAGTTTCCAAATGAACGCACTACAAAATCGGTATCCCTGACATCATCGCGTTCCCTGCCTTCATGCGCCCGGTCCATAAATTGGAACGGCTTCCCAAATACATTTTCAAGTACGGTAGCGGAAGCAGCAGCCTGAATGGCATGGCCGGAAGGAAACGCGGGAAACGGAGGGTCTGGCCAGAACGACTCCCACTCCTCATCAATATATTTTGGAATAAACGTATTGGGCCTTTCCGAGAAAAAATAATATTTCCATTTCCAGCAGTTGATAAATGCATCGGCTGTGGCCATCCCCATTTTGGCATACACTTCGGCACATTGAATCAAAGGGGGTTTTGCTTTTTCGATAGCCAGTGTGGCAAAATAATAGGAGTGGCCGGGGGGTGTAAACGTAACATCGGGATCATCACCCCACCAGATAGCGGCCTCTTTCTCGGTTTGGGTCAGGACCATGTCTTTTTCGTAGACTTTCATAAACTCCTTGTAGTAGGGCGAATCCGGCACGGTGTCATAAGGGAATATTTCGGGATAGGGCAGGTTGGAATTTTGCTTTAGGAAGGTCCGGTTATCGCCCCAATGCGGATGCAACGGGAGATGGCTGAAGGATTGGGCATAAAGAGGCGGTTTCCAGGACCCGGGCCTGTCCGGGTGCACCGCTTCCTTGTCGAAGTTTCTTAAATAACCCCTATGGCCTCCATCGGTTTTGGACCATTCAAATATGGCTTCGGCAACTGCCTGGCCATAAGCTACCGAACGACCGGCTATTTCCTCATCGTTCAGGATATCCGAAAAATGGAGGTAGACAGCATTTTCCAAAGAGTCTATTCTCAGTTTATTTTCATCTGAAGTCTGCACATAGATATTCCTTAAAATGGATGCCTGAGCCGCATTCAGTGACAAGACCCAATTGTATTGCTGCCCCGGCACGGGTTCCGGAAGGCTTTCAAGGCCATTTAACTGGCCTGCCATGGATAGATGGGAATCATATCCGTGTACTATGGACTCGTACATGGTCAGCCCGATATAGCCAAAAGCGCGCGAGGCAAAGGTCGGTGAATTTGCGGGCGTATATTGCGTTATATACAGTGTCAGTTGTCCCCATTCCAGGGCGACCTCCTGTTCTGTGAAATTGTAAGGGGCCTGCTGAGTACATCCAAAATCTATCAGCAGGGCCATGAGTACTATCCAAAAACCTGTAGTATACCTATACACCTTCTTCATCTGTAAACTATTTTTCATGGTCCGTCATACCTTGCAAACGCAGATGGGACACTGCGCGTTAAGAAGCCATTGAGGCTGTATGAACCAACCGTATTTCCTCATTTTATTTCGCTTTCTTCCGTTGGGGTTTTAATCTGATAGGCTTTTATGGGTGCTTCATTGATCCCCAACAACAGGAGATCATTTATCAGAATTGAACTCCGGACCGCCCCTTTCAAATTCAGGCCGGATCTTAATTGATCCACATAACGGAAATGACCGGTATCGTCACCGGTTAAAAGAGTACCGTAGTTGGCATCAAATTTACCCAGGCGCAATTTAAAATAATGATGGTTGCCAAACAATATGATATCGTTATTCCCGTCAGCGTTGAAATCAAAAATCAAGATACTGTAAACCGGGGAGAATTGCGCCTGTAACGGCAGTTTTACCAATTGATATATATCATTATCACCGCTCAGGAATAAAGAGGTTTCCATGTGACTGGCCGTTAGTTTATGGGCACTATTCAATTCTTCCTCTGAAAAAATTTCACTGATCGTCGCGTCCGCATAGCTATCGTAGCTGGTAAAATCTGAGCGTAATCCCGCCAATTGCCCGAGTAATTCATCCCGGGTGAGGTAGGGATAGCTTTTCCCCTGGACATAGTAACAAAATAAGGGGTCTACGGAGCCATTTCGATCAAAATCGGCATAATACATTTCTGCCGGTTCTGATGCCGTAACCCTGAATTGGGTATTTGTTCCCATGTTCCCGGCAATGATATCCGGTATGCCATCCCTGTTAAAATCTTCAATTTCCAGGGTATTCCACCACCCGGTATACGGGGTATCAAAGTACCTGGTGGTCCTGTTTTTCAGCTGGCCATTCTCGTTTATAAAGATGCTCAGTGGCATCCATTCGCCCACCAGGACCAAATCCTTCGCTCCGTCCCCGTTTATGTCGGTCCATTTCGTATCAGTTAT
>DATGCB010000390.1:0-4791 GCA_035312365.1 Eudoraea sp.
GTATGCCGGAATGGTTTAAAACTCACGGTTACAGTACCGTCTCAGTGGGAAAAGTTTCACATCATCCGGGCGGAAGGGGCGGTGATGATTGGAATGATAGTACGATCGTCGAAATTCCCGATGCCTGGGACCGTCACCTAATGCCGGTTGCCGAATGGGAGCATCCTCGCGGAATGATGCACGGGTTGGCGAACGGGGAAATCAGAAGGAAATCCGGTGAAATGGATGTTTTTCAAACGGTAGATGGAGACGATAAAATATACCCGGACGGGGTGATTACAGAAGAGGCGGTGAAACAATTGAGAATGCTGTCCAAAGATGACGAAAAACCATTTTTCCTTGCCGTTGGGATTATTAAACCACACTTGCCTTTTGGAGCGCCAAAATCCTATCTTGACTTGTATAAAGGGATTGAGCTTCCCGCCATAAAGCACCCGCAAAAACCCCGGGATAAAACCACCTGGCACCCTTCCTATGAGTATAAGCAATATAATCGTTGGGGGAAAGATCCAACTACTGATGCCGCCTTTGCTGATCAGCTGCGCCGTCATTATGCAGCATGTGTCAGCTACGCGGATGCCCAGGTAGGGAAAATTCTCGAAGAACTGAAACGAACGGGAGCAGATAAAAATACCATTGTTGTACTTTGGGGGGATCATGGCTGGCACCTGGGCGAACACGCTATTTGGGGCAAGCACAGTTTGTTTGAGGAATCCTTAAAATCCCCTTTGATTATTCACTATCCGGGGATGGACCGTAAAGGTTCCAAAACCAATGCCATTGTAGAGACACTTGATATTTTTCCAACACTGTGTGAACTGACGGGAATTGAGAGGCCTGATTTTGCCCGGGGCGTATCCCTGAAGGACATCCTGGATAATCCGGATAAGGCTGGCCATCCTGCCATTGCATACTGGAACAGTGCCACCACCATAAGGACTTCAACACACAGGATGGTGCTGCATGAAGATGGTTATGTAGAACTGTACAATTGTACAACCCCGGAAAATGAAACGAGGAATGTGGTGGATCATCATCCGGAATTAGTGGAGGAGTTAAAGGCTGTAATCGAATCCAAATGGCGGTAATGTTGAAAAAAATAAAGCCGATATAACAAATCAAAATTAATGACTAAAACGTTCCAGAACAACAATCTGAATCTATTTCAGCTCCTTGGAAAAATATTTAAGCTTGTCCCTCAGTTCCCCAGAATAATTAAGAATATAAAGAAGGCCAAAGGGATCCATCCAAACAGCTGTGCATCATTAGGAATGATCATTGAATCCAAAGCCTTACACCATCCAAATGTCATTGGGCTTAAGTATGAGGAGCAGCGTTATACTTATTCAGCATTCAACCAAATTATAAACAAATATGCCAACTACCTTCTTCTAAAAGGGGTGAAAAATGGGGAAACAGTGATCGCGTTTTTAGAAAATAGGCCTGAGCTACTGTTTTTAATAGCAGGGTGTGCTAAAATTGGAGCTATCATTTCACTGATCAATCCGAATCAAAGAGAAATGGTCTTAATACACTCCATGGAACTTGCGCCCGGGAATCATTTTTTTATCGGGGAGGAATTAGTTCCATTTTTTGAGGCCGTTAAAAATTCTCTGAGGGCTTCCCCAGGCCATAAGTACTATTGGCTTAGTGATCAGCAGGTAACGGACTGTCCGGTTAGCTATATAGACCTGAAAAAGGAACTGGAGCAGATTGATTCAGAAAACCCCATTTCTACACGGCAAATAAAAGCAAACCAGGTTTATGCCTATGTCTTTACCTCCGGAACAACAGGTTTGCCTAAAGCTTCCCGCCAAACGCACAGGAAGTGGATGACGACATATTATTGGTTTGGCAAAGTAAATATGAATCTTAATTCCAATGATGTCATGTATGTTCCACTTCCCTTTTATCATACGAACGCACTTATCGTTGGTTGGCCAACTGCCCTGGCTGCCTCATGTACCATGGTAATGAAACGAAAATTTTCGGTAACACAATTCTGGGCCGATGTAAAAAAATACAATGTTTCTGCTTTTATCTATATAGGAGAATTGTGTCGCTATTTACTAAATGCTCCCGAATCAGATCTGGATAAAAAGCACCGGGTTAGAAAAATAATGGGCAATGGGCTGAGACCCGATATCTGGTATGAATTTAAGAAGCGTTTCCAAATTAAGCACATCTTTGAATTTTATGGTGCTGCCGATGGGAATGTTGGGTTTACCAATACATTAAATTTTGATTGCACAATTGGATGGTCTGCTCAAAATTTCAGAATTATAAAATACGATGTTGAGAACGATTCACCCATTAAGGATCCAAATGGTTTCCTCATTCCCGTAAGCAAGGGAGAAACGGGTTTATTAATTTCTGAAATAAGCGATACCTCCGTATTTGATGGCTATGTTAATAAGAAACGCAATGCAGATAAAATTCTTAGCAATGTATTTAAAATCGGAGATAAGTGGTTTAACAGTGGCGACCTTTTACAGGATATTGGATTTAGACATGCAAGATTTGTAGACCGGATTGGGGATACTTTTCGATGGAAAGGGGAAAATGTAGCTACTGCAGAAGTTGAAGGTGTTGTGGGGCATCTGAAATGCGTTGAAATGTGCGCTGTCTATGGTGTTCAAATCCCGAATAACGACGGAAGAGCAGGCATGCTTGCTATTGTAAAACGCAATGGCGAAGATTTTGATATTGACTCTGTGGCCTTACAACTGCATAAAGGGCTCCCGGGATATGCAGTTCCCGTTTTTATAAGGTTAAAAAATGAAATTAACATTACCCATACCCACAAAATCAAGAAATTCGATTTAAAAAATGAAGGTTTTAATTGTAAAGATCCAATGTATGTTATGTTGCCCAAAACCAACACATATATTGAGTTAAATGAACATCTTCGTAAAGAGATCAATGCCGGTGGCATTGTATTCTGAAATCAGGGACAGACGAATTGTGGGCACGTACCCATAAGCCTTCACATTTGGTGTGGCCGGCATTTATGTAAACATCATAGTCCATTAAATGTATGCAACCTTTTTGCAGGGTTTGTATTGTAGAGTTAAAACCATTGAGTGAAGAGCAACTAATAAATGAGATCAAAAAAAACCCAATCCTTTTTGGACGGATCTATGATGAACATTACGGGACAATATTTAACTACTGCTACAGGAGGACACGCGATTTTAGCGCATCAAAAGACATCACCTCAGAAACCTTCCTGAAGGCCTATATCAATATCCATCGATTTAAGTGGAGAGGGGCCCCTTTACTCAGCTGGCTGTACAGAATAGCGAGCAATGAAATTAACCTTCATCATCGAGCTAAAAAGTATCGTCCTACCCTCCTTAAAGAAATTGACATTTCAGAATCCGCCGTACTAAATGACAGAAGGCTTACTAAAGAGAAAGAAGCTGCCGAATCAGAGCTGGGAAAGCACGAACAATTTCTGCTCGTTCAAAGGCTCCTTCAAAAAATTCCATTAAAATACCAGGAAGTTATCAGTTTAAAATATTTTGAAAAGCTGAAAATCAGGGAAATAAGTACAGTGCTCAATAAACCGGAAGGTACTGTTAAATCGCTTCTCTCTAGAGGTATAGCCCTGATCAGAAATCAAATTTAATGCAACCATTTCCAAAACCATGTATTGACCAGATATGAATATTGAGAAAGACAATTTAGAAGAAATGATGGAAAATTTAGAACTGCCAGACGTTGAAGTGGCCCAACACCAGAAAGAGTTCAGGTTGACTTTGCTGAATACAAAAAAATCTGCCATAACGGGTGCAATCCTTTTAGTTTTACCCCTATTGTTTCTCTCCGGGGTGATTTTAAAACATTACCTGCACCTCGATTTTGGCATTTTCACCGCCGTGTATAACTGGATTGGGAGGATGGATCGGCAATATGGTGACAGTTCCATATTGAACTGGGTAATAAGGACCTTGCTTACTTTGGGACCACTCACTGCCATTGGCCTTAATTTACTTTCAGTGATCCATTTTCGAATTGAAAAAGCTCAGAAAGAGATTGTATTTTCTATAAAATTGAAATGGCTCAATTGGCTGATCATCTTCCTTTGTGCAGCAATTTTTGTTGTGTTTTTTCTTTATCTTATAGTTGAAAATGCGTAGTATTACTTTTAACGGTATTATCATTCCCAATATTTGACCGATAAAAGACAGTGCAATTTTGGCAAAAGAAAAAAGGAAGGATCAAGGGCACTGAAAGGGCCACCTTTAATGTTTAATACGCATCTTCAGCCAATCGGTCAAAATACCCCTGATCTTTTTGCCGGGACCGACAGCTTAAATGACAAAATAGAAAAATTTAGACATGCTCAATTTTTATGATTATCTAAAGACCAACAGGGCTTTCCGAAAATTTGAGGTGGATGAGCTTTTATTTTCCGCCTATGATTGCCCTCTTGAAGAGTCTCCATTGGATTACTGGGTAGATAAGAATTATTTTTGTTATATCATCCGGGGAGGCGCCAGGTGGAAAACACCAAAAAATGAATACACCCTGCAGGTTGGCGATGCCGCATTCCTCAAAAAAGGTGCCCATCGTGTTTTTAAGATCCTTACAGGAGAATTTTGTGCCCTTCTTATTTTCACACCCGACAGTTTTATCAAGTCGGTTGTCAAGGATGATATTCGCATAAATCAGGTCCGTTCCCTGGGTAAGGAGGTGGATTCGGTGATTCCCCTGTTTCTTAGTCAGAGCCTGCATGATTATTTCCACTCGGTGCTGAATTTTTTTTCTGAATCGTTGCCCCCTTCA
>DATGCB010000391.1:0-17763 GCA_035312365.1 Eudoraea sp.
ATAACGGCCTGCTGCGTGATAATAATAGGAAGAATGTTTTTATATTGAGCACAGAAGGAAGCCTATACTTCAAAACAGGTTTCAAAATTGCTATTTTTTAAAACGAAAAATATGTCAAAAATACTGGTTATTGAGGATGAATCGGCTATCCGGAGGGTCCTTGTCAAAATCCTCACCGAGGAAAATGATGCGTACCTTGTGGAGGAGGCCGAAGACGGGAGCAAAGGTCTTGAAATGATCAAGAAAAATGATTATGACCTTGCCCTTTGCGACATTAAGATGCCTAAAATGGATGGGGTAGAGGTACTTCAGGCGGCCCGAAAAATAAAACCAGAGATCCCTTTTATTATGATTTCCGGGCATGGAGATCTGGATACTGCCGTGAACACCATGAGGCTTGGTGCCTTCGATTATATCTCTAAACCCCCTGACCTGAACAGACTGCTTACCACTGTAAGGAATGCACTGGACAGGAAAGAACTGGTCGTGGAGAATACCATCCTTAAGAAAAAAGTAAGTAAGAATTTTGAAATGGTTGGTGAAAGCAGGGAGATCGGTACCATCAAGGAAATGATAGAAAAGGTAGCCCCCACGGATGCCCGGGTACTGATCACCGGGGCCAATGGCACCGGAAAAGAATTGGTGGCCCACTGGATACACGAAAAAAGCGAACGGAGCAGCGCACCGTTTATTGAAGTCAATTGTGCCGCCATCCCGTCAGAACTTATAGAGAGTGAACTCTTCGGCCATGTGAAAGGCGCATTTACCTCTGCCGTGCGCGACAGGGCTGGGAAATTTGAAGCTGCAAATCAGGGCACTATTTTCCTAGATGAGATCGGCGATATGAGCCTTTCCGCCCAGGCAAAGGTTTTGAGGGCACTTCAGGAAAACAAGATCTCAAGGGTAGGGACCGATAAGGACATTAAAGTCGATGTCAGGGTCGTTGCAGCCACGAACAAGGATCTGAGCATGGAGATCAGTGAGGGAAGATTCCGGGAAGATCTCTACCACCGATTGGCCGTGATTCTGATCAAAGTACCGGCCTTAAATGAAAGACGGGACGACATTCCGCTATTGATCGATCATTTTGCAAAAAAAATTGCTTCCGAGCAGGGCACGGTACAAAAAGCATTTTCAAAAAAAGCAATTACCTTGTTAAAGGGGTACGACTGGACGGGAAATATTCGTGAGCTCAGAAATGTTGTGGAACGACTCATCATTCTCGGAAGTGATGAGATAACGGAGGAAGATGTAAAATTGTTTGCCAGTAAATAGTGGGAGAATGGAGCACTATTACCTGCAATACTCCAATTCCAGCAGCGCAGCGGCCGTGATCTCCTTGGTCCTTAAATTGTAATACTTTTTGGCCTCTGTCAGATCAGGTTTTAATAACTGTTGTTCACAATGCATATATATTTTCATAGCGAAGTCATACGCTTCTTTGCATTCTACTGAAGTAACGACTTTATGCAGCGAATTTTCGAAATTCACCAGGGCCTTGTCAATTTTATGTTCCAGGAGTATGCCCTGAGGTTGTTTCCTGGCAAGTTGTTCCAACTCCGATTTTGTCGTATTCATAACAAGGAGGTTGTTTGAATATTTGCTCTGGTGTTGTTCGTCGTGTACCTCTAATTCTTCGAGGCTCATCATGGCATTTTCAAGAGCCCTGTGGAGTAATATTTTAGTACCATTCAGGGAAGCCACCCTGGTGGCCAGCTTCAGATTACTCAAACCTTCATAAATATTTTGTACCGCCGGTTCACAACCGCAATCCTCAAATTGTTTTCTGGAATTTTCAATGGCATTCAGCGCCTTATAGGCATAATATCTGGAGATATTGATATCGTCTGTGTCAATTGCTTTTTTCGTTTGGGCCTTAACATAACCAATATTGGATCCGGCGTACTCACAAGCCTTGCTGTCATCAAATGAACAGAAGAGCCCAATGATAGAAATACACAATATAAAGTAGTGTGTTTTCATAGCGTAAGGTATTGATTATGTAAAATTTAGGCATTGTAAAGATAAGGGTAGAGGCCCGTTTTCCGGCTTTTTTTCGACGAATGGAGGAAGGATCGTGGTTTTTGGGATAAACCGTAGCATTTACAGGATAAACGGGTATTTTTTAATGGAAGGATTACCTAACACCGACAAATTATTTTATATTCAACCCATGAAGCAAATCGATTTAGAGCGATATAAAGCCGGATCTGACCTGAAACTCACAAAATATAGTACTTCAGAGGATCTGGGCACCTCCAATAGCGCATTAAAAACTGCCCTGAAAGAGATCAGGGTCGATTTGGGGTCGTTTCAGAATACGTTGTATGCCCATGGAAAATATTCTGTTCTTATATGCCTGCAGGGCATGGATACTTCCGGGAAGGACAGTTTAATTCGCGAGGTGTTCAAGGATTGCAATGCCAGTGGAGTGGAGGTCAATAGTTTTAAAGTGCCTACCGAGTTGGAAAGAAGTCATAATTATCTCTGGAGGCATTATCTCGTCTTACCCCCAAAGGGGAAGTTCGGCGTTTTTAACCGGACACATTACGAGAATGTTCTGGTGACGCGGGTACATCCCGCATTTATACTTGGTGAAAATATTCCGGGGATACACGAGGTCCGAGATATCGGACAGAAATTCTGGGAGAAACGCTTTGTGCAAATCAACAATTTCGAACGTCATCTTGTCGAAAATGGGACCATCGTATTTAAGTTTTTTTTGCATCTGTCCAAAGAAGAACAGAGGCAACGTCTGTTGCGAAGATTACGGCTGGAGCAAAAAAACTGGAAATTCTCACCGGCCGACCTCAGGGAACGCAAACTCTGGGTCAAGTATCAACAGTGCTACGAAGAAGCCATACAAAAAACATCGAAGCCTCATGCGCCCTGGTTCGTTGTTCCGGCTGACAATAAAAAAGCGGCTCGGGTCATAGTGGCGTCAATCCTGCTGAAAGCATTGAAAGAATATCGGGATATTAAAGAACCTGAGTTGGATGATGAGATCCTTGAGAATATCGAAGTGTACAGGGCCCAATTAGAAAGTGAAAAAGAATGAAAAAAATATGGTTACCGATCGTCCTTTTGGCAACGTGCAGTTTTGCTCAGACGTCGGAAGAACTCCAAATCCGAAAAATATATTCCGCAGCGCTCACCGAGGGAAGGGCGTATGATTGGCTCAATTATTTGTCCAATCAAATAGGGGGCCGGTTATCCGGATCCGTACAGGCTCAGCAGGCGGTGGATTACACGAAAGCACAATTAGACTCCCTTGGTTTGGACAGGGTGTGGTTACAACGGGTAATGGTCCCTAAATGGGTTAGGGGAACCCCGGAATTTGCCTATCTGGAAACATCACCCGGGGTCACCAGTAATGTGCCTGTCTGTGCCCTGGGAGGTTCGGTAGCAACCCCCCTGGGAGGGTTAAAGGCCCATATAATTGAGGTACAGGGTATTGAGGAATTGGCCCGTATTGGCAGCGAAAAGATCCAAGGCAAGATCGTTTTTTTTAACCGCCCGATGGATCCAACCCTGATCGGTACTTTCCAATCCTATAAGGGGTGTGTGGACCAGCGCTATTCGGGGGCGGAAGAAGCAGCAAAGTATGGGGCCGTCGGGGTGATCGTCCGTTCGATGAATTTGCGGTTGGATGACTACCCGCATACCGGTTCCATGAGTTATGGGGATACCCCACTGGCCGATCGAATTCCGGCAGCCGCCATCAGCACCAATGGTGCGGATTTTCTGAGTACAACCCTTAAATTAAACCCGGAAATTAAATTTTACTTTAAGCAAAATTGCAAACAGCTGAATGACGTACAGTCCTATAACGTAATCGGTGAGATCAGGGGTACTACCTACCCTGATGAGATCATGGTAGTGGGCGGGCATTTGGATTCATGGGATTTGGGGGATGGTTCTCATGATGACGGTGCAGGCTGTGTTCAGAGTATGGAGGTCCTTCGGTTACTGCAGATTTCGGGGTACCGGCCACAGCGTACGATCCGGGTTGTATTATTTATGAATGAAGAAAACGGATTACGGGGGGGTACTGCCTATGCCAGTGAGGCCGCCAACAATATGGAAAATCATGTCTTTGCCCTGGAGAGCGATGCCGGCGGTTTTTCCCCAAGAGGGTTTACCTTCGATTGTTCTACGGCAAATTTTAATCGCATTTTGGCCTGGAAGCCTTTGTTTGAGCCCTATCTGGTCCATGCTTTTAGCCAGGGGGGAAGTGGGGCGGATATAGATCCGCTTAAAAGTGATGCCATAGTTTTGGCAGGGTTGTTGCCGGATTCCCAGCGTTATTTCGACCATCATCACGCGGAAAATGATACTTTTGAGCATGTAAACAGGCGCGAATTGGAACTAGGTGCAGCGACCATGGCCAGTCTTGTATATCTTTTCGACAAATATGGGATTGTACCTTAATTTAAGCGCCGTGGAGGGATCATGGGTCATGCTCAGAAATTGAAACTAGGGTGCTTTAAACATGAATATCTGCCTTCACCGGGTTCTTATTTAACTATAGGGTACTTTATCCGCCCCGTTCAAATCGTATCCCCTTACGTGCCGTTTGAAACGGATCTAACAGCAAAATTCAGTATCTTTGCCCCTTAAAATAATCGGGTACCATGAAAGACGGAATCTACGCAAAATTCAACACCTCAAAAGGGGAAATACTGGTTAAGCTCACACATGATAAAACTCCGGGAACGGTAGGAAATTTTGTGGCCTTGGCCGAAGGAAACCAATCAAATAACAGAAAGTCAGCCGGCGAACCATACTATGACGGGTTAAAATTCCACAGGGTTATCCCTGATTTTATGATACAGGGTGGATGCCCACAGGGGACCGGTACCGGGGACCCCGGATATAAATTTGACGATGAATTTCACCCCGACCTTACCCATTCCGGACCGGGGGTATTGTCTATGGCGAATGCAGGTCCGGGATCCAATGGAAGCCAATTTTTTATCACCCATGTTCCGACTCCCTGGCTCGATAACAAGCATACCGTATTTGGTCATGTAAGGGAAGGGCAGGACGTTGTGGATGCCATAGCCCAGGGGGATGAAATTACCACCCTTGAAATAATCAGAGTTGGAACTGAGGCAAAGGACTGGAAGGCACAGGAAGCTTTTGATACCTTCAAAAATTCACGCGAGGGGAGATTGGCTGAAGAAAAGAGAAAAGCGGAGGCCGAACTGGAAAAAATTGCTTCAGGTTTCGATAAAACCAGGAGCGGTTTAAGGTACAAAATCATCCAGAAGGGAAATGGGGAAAAGGCACAAAAAGGAAATACAGTTTCGGTTCATTATGAAGGGTCCCTGAATGGCGGCCGTGTCTTTGATTCCTCATATAAAAGAAATGAACCAATTGATTTTCAGTTGGGCGTCGGACAGGTCATTCCTGGTTGGGATGAAGGCATCGGCCTTTTACAGGTAGGTGATAAGGCGAGGTTTATTATTCCGTCCGATTTGGCATATGGAGAAGCCGGTGCCGGAGGGGTTATCCCTCCCAATGCCACCCTGATTTTTGACGTGGAATTGATCGATGTTCACTAAGGGATGCCTTACAGGGGGAGGTGCCCGGACACGCCGTCAGCTATTCCAGAGATGAGAACCGGATAAAACCGCTTTGGGGGAACTCAGTGGACGTTTTATTTGGAATTGTTTATAGAAAGGAAGAGTATCATATTGAACGTTATCAGGAGGAACAGCACAGCAAGAAAAAATACCATAGCAATCGTTTTATACGGAGGTCATTTAAATTTTACTTCCAGCCGGGAATATAACAACGAATCCTTCATATACCCTACCTTAATGGGAACAATCGTTTGCACCGACCTACCGGGATCCCACGGTAATTCATTCCGGAAATTGACGTCCTGAACAAGCAACCGGCATAAAAGTTCTCCATTCACTTTGACTGTGAATTAAGTGCAAGCAGGTATTTTAATCTGTAAAAATTTTCCCTGGACTAAAATTCAGTATCCGGTTATAATAACACGGTCTGAACAATGTAGGGTGGATTTGACGGAATATAAAGGGCGCCCTACCTTATGGATTGTTGGATTGGTTTCCACCCAAAGCCCATATCAGGACATTTACCAGTAGCAAAAGAAAAAATATACTAAAAAAAGGAATCATTACGGGGTCTGTTTTGAAGTAGGCAACCTACTGTTTACTATTCAGAGGAAAAATATTTAAATGGTTGCGTAACCGGTTGCCGGAGATCATTTTGTAACCTATTAAACACCAGCATCCCTAAATTTAGAGAGCGTGCGTCCTGCGGCTAAGCTGAAAGGCCTTAAGGCCTATGAAAAGGAGAATAAAAAACCCTGACGGAAACGTCAGGGTTTATCTAAAAAAAATTAAATCGTTGCGTACCTAGTCTACTACTTTCACATTAACGGCGTTCAATCCTTTTTTACCTTGCTGTAGTTCAAATTCTACAACATCACCTTCGCGTACTTCGTCAATTAAGCCAGAAATGTGTACAAAGTGATCTTCTTCTGAACCTTCTTCCGTGATGAATCCATATCCTTTGGAATCATTGAAGAATTTTACTGTTCCTTTACTCATAATAAAAATTAAAAATTAATAAAGGGCAAAGATAGTGTTAAATTACTTAATACCGGGGTTTTTGCTCTTTTTTTTACTTTTTAAACAGCGGTTGGATCCGGTGTCATTCGCAGGTACGGTTTTATTTCCACAACCCCTTTGACAAATATTTCTTTAGCCTCATCTGTGGGAATTGATGGACTAACCACAACGTCCTCACCGTTCTGCCAATTTGCCGGAGTGGCTACTTGGTGATATGCCGTAAGCTGCAGGGAATCGATTACCCGAAGGAGTTCGTGAAAGTTCCGTCCTGTTGATGCCGGGTAGGTAATGATAAGTTTAACGGTCCTGTCCGGTGCAATAATGTACACGGACCTTACCGTCTTCGTATCGTCCGCATTCGGATGGATCATATCATAAAGATCTGATACCTTCTTATCATCATCTGCAATGATCGGAAAATTAACTGTTGCGCTTTGTGTTTCATTAATGTCCTTTATCCATTCGTTGTGCGAATCCACTGGGTCCACACTTAAGGCCAGCATTTTTACATTCCTTTTGTCGAATTCAGCCTTGAATTTAGATGCCATGCCCAACTCCGTGGTACATACCGGGGTAAAATCTGCAGGGTGAGAAAACAGAATTCCCCAACCATCCCCTAAATAATCATAAAAATTTATAGGTCCGGCAGAACTTTCAGCCGTGAAATCCGGGGCTTTATCGCCCAATCTGATTGTAGCCATTTTTAGCGTTTTAAAGTTGATAAACAGTTATTCCTATAAATTTAATAGATTAAACGGATCTACCGCATTTTGTGAGGTTAAAAGTGTATTAAAATTTGGCGTTACCTTTGAGCCGACTTCCTTATTTTTGCACCATGAATGAATTGAGTCTGGAAAAACTTCGCTACCCCGTCGGACATTTTACGCCCCCTGCGGATATTACCGATCAGATGATCACCGATTGGATCACCGAACTGGAAGCTTTGCCTGCCCGAATGGAATCCCTGGTGTATCCGCTGACCCAAGCCCAGTTGGAAACACCATACAGGCCGGATGGCTGGACGGTAAGGCAAGTGATCCACCATATAGCCGATAGTCACCATAATTGTTATGTCCGTTTTAAATGGGCATTGACAGAAGAACGGCCACTCATCAAACCCTATGATGAAAAAGGATGGGCCAATTTGTTCGATACCTGCTCTGCTCCCATTGAATTGTCCCTGGATCATCTTAAAGCGTTGCACGCCAAATGGGTTTATCTGTTACGAGGTCTTCCCAGGGAATCCTTGCAGCGCACTTTTATACATCCCGATAATCATTCGGAAAGTACGTTGGAGGAGAATATTGGGCGTTATGCCTGGCACGGCAACCATCATTATGCGCACATTGAAAATTTGCTGATACGTCAGGGTTGGCAATAAAGGTGGACGTTTAATGGCAAGGGCTGCATTGTGCTTTCAGGATTTGGGATACGCTCTTAAATTTCCAATTTTTTTATCATAATATACATGGGCCGCTCTGCCTCGAGTACCAAGGGGGACCAATGAAGCCGTTCACTGTAAATTATAAAGCCATGGTTGACATAGAACCGCAAGGCCCGGGCATTTTTCATGGCATCCAGCCACATTACCTTTTTATTTAAATTTTTGGCATAGTCCTGCACAAAAATCAACGTCGAGCTCCCCAAACCTTTTCCTGAACATTCGCTCAGGAGGTATAATTTCTCCAATAATAAAGCGTCTTCTCCCGGATAGTGGGCCACGGGTTTGTTTTTTACAATTTTAAGGATCCCTGCGGTCTCTCCCCCGTTTCGAATGATAAAATGAGCAGAGTTGGAGTCTGCAAGCTCCTTTTTAACTACTTCCGGAGTAAAGCTGCTTTCCAGATAAGGTGAGGTATCCCCTTTCGCCCATAAATGGGCATAGTGCTGATTGTACGACCGTGTGCCGGTCTTGATATAGATTGAACTGTTGTCGTCATGAACAGGAACAAAGTTCAATACTTTTTTCATGGGCATAGGAATGAGCGGTTTTTATAGACGATCATGCGGTTAAAAAATAACCATCCGGACAGGAGGGGCATAAGTTATGAAGGTAAGGGGCTCCTGCCGCCTTCTTAAAGGGACATCACTGTATAATAACGCACGCGGGTTCCCCCAGCGCAGTAAACACATCGCATATTTGGCCATTGCCACGCGCTCCGTCCCGGCTTGGGGACCTGCATAAGCGATCCGGTCCTTTGTATTGACCCTCAACCGCCGGGTATGGTTTCGGCCTGTCCTGTGAACTGGATGAATCCTTCTAACCCGCCCGGTCAGCAGCGCGGGCTGATTGATTTTAGTTAATTTTTCCACTTGATGTTGCACCCAATACTCGGTTTTTGGTCCGGATCAATGGCTTTA
The DNA here is from genome assembly GCA_035312365.1 of Eudoraea sp. Taxonomy (GTDB): domain Bacteria; phylum Bacteroidota; class Bacteroidia; order Flavobacteriales; family Flavobacteriaceae; genus JAFMPW01. The sequence continues at coordinate 8,970 of DATGCB010000391.1, forward strand.
TGATGTAATAGGGCCTGAATGGCACCTCTGAGATCGGAACCTGTTACCGGGATACCATTACCTGGGCGGGAGTCGTCGAGTTGGCCCCGGTAAACAAGTTTTAAATTCTTATCAAACAAATAAAAATCAGGAGTGCACGCGGCTTTGTAAGCCCTGGCCACCTCCTGGGTTTCATCGAATAGATATGGAAACCGGTACTTTTCTATCAGGGCGGTCTCTTTCATGAGGTGAGGCGCGTCTTGCGGATAGTTTTCAATATCGTTGCTGGAAATAGCAATAAAGCCGATGCCATCGTTTTCATAATCCCTGGCCATTTGAACCAATTCGGAATTTACATGTTTTACAAAGGGGCAATGGTTACAGATAAACATGATAAGGGTTCCCTGATCTCCTTTCAGGGTATTGAGGTTTAAGGTCTTTTGGGAAACGGTATCCGTTAAACTAAAATCGGGCGCTGTCGTCCCAAGTGCTAACATTGTGCTGGGTGTTCTTGCCATTACTAAAGGAATTAAGGGTTCGTTTTTCCGACTTGTGTAACCTTCCACCAGATATTTCCGGCAATGTCCGCTACACCGCCATACCTTTCCCCAGGGCTTTTTTAGAGGTGGTATCGCCATCTTTAATATAAATGTACATGCCACTGTTTTTCATCATCGTATCCCCCATTGACGCCCCATAAAAAGTATGGAATCCCAATTTTAACCCCGGCATGTTGCACGGATTTGTCCGCCGGTATTTTGGCATCCCACCCGGGGAGGCCCCAAATTCATTTTCAGGAAATTCAAGGAACTCAACCACTTCCGGGACTACCTCGTAAGGGATGTTGGTATGACGCTTCAAGGGGTTTACAGGTTGATCCATATTTTTCATTAAAATACAAAGAATGAACGGAAATCAAAAGTGATGCTCAATTCTTGTATTTTGGGAAAACTTTTGTTACTTTATAGGTTAAAATGTATGGCAGTTATGGAGAATTCCTACCCCTCTTTATCCGTTGCAATTCAGAAATTGCAGGCCGAAGGTTATACGGAGGATTTTAACCTGTGTGAGGCAGGGGTCGAAAATAAACATAAAAAAACCATTCACAGTTCTGCTGAACTGGAGGTTGTCAGGTACTACAGATTTGAAGGCATGAGTAGTGCGGGGGATAATACCATCCTCTATGTTATCGAAACTCCTGACGGAGGAAAAGGATTGCTTGTGGATGCATTTGGTGCTGACTCCGGAAATATTCCCATGGATATGATAGACAAACTCCGGATAACCCGTTAAGGGTCCCTTCGTATAAATGTGGCGCCCGAAATCTATGTTGTGCCCGCATTTTGCCATTTCTTTTCCGAAAATGCAGGGGCAGAACGTTGTAGCTTATCGCCAGGCAGATGATATATTGCCTGTACATCTTCCCATATAATTCCAATACTCCTAATTAAATGAGCAGTGGTGGATGCAGTTGCCGTGACCTTAATTATACATATTTTATATTAATTTTTACAGTGAATAGCTTATCTTGGAAACCCTGAAGAAGATACTCTACTTGCTGATCAAACGGCTTATGAGGGCCGCTTACTTCTGTTATTATAAAAAGATAACGGTAAGGGGTCTAGACCAGCTACCTGTAGATAAGCCCCTGCTTATTCTCGCCAATCATCAAAATGCCCTGATGGACGCACTGCTCATGGCTACTTATGTAGACAGAGCACCTTATTTTTTAACCAGGTCCGATGTCTTTACCAATACCATAACCAATGCGTTGTTCAATTTCTTGCGAATGTTACCGATCTATCGTTTTCGTGATGGCCGAAACCGGTTGGGAAGGAATCAGGAAATTTTTGATCACTGTGCCGATTTGCTGGCGGATTCGGAGGCCATCGTAATATTTCCAGAGGGGAACCACAATATTAAACGTCGTGTGCGTACGTTGACTATTGGATTTACCAGGATACTTGTAAATGCGCACGAGAAGTATCCCGACCTGGATATCAGACTGGTACCTGTTGGAATCAACTATATGGACGCCTCTTCTTTTCCGGATAGTGCGGCCTTAAATTTTGGCCGGGATCTGTCGTTGGAGGAATTGCCTTTGGGAGAGAATTTCAGATGGGCTTCCAGGTTCATCCGGGATCATGTAGCTGCTCGGATGCGCCTGCTGACCATCCATATTGAGGATGAGGAGGGTTACGATGCCATTGTTGAAAGGCTGAATGCGCTGCAGGTGAATTATCTTGATCCGGAAAAGGTAAATGCATTAATCCCCCACCTGCCTGTCGGGTACCTGAACCCACCGGATAAAACTACGGGCACATGGTTCCGTACCGTTTGGGATTCGGTATTTATACTGCTCAATTTCCCTGTCATTGTTATCTGGAGGCTATTCGTTTTGAGGAAGGTTGAGGAAATTGAGTTTAAGAGTACCTACCGCTTTTTATACGGGCTTATTGTTTACCCGATATATTTAGGGTTCCTGTTTGTCCTTTTAGCCCAGATCTTCAATGCAGTAATTTCCGGAACGGGTATTTTATTCCTATTTATTTTTAATTTGACATATGTGAAGTTGCGATAGGGAATAAAGGGCGACCACTTACCGTTTTATGGAGTAACTCGTCCCACCGAAGCGGTGCTTTTAACCGAAAACAGACCGCCATTGGCAGAATTAATACAGGTCACATCATTTGCCCGAAGAAGATGGCATTCATAAGAAGTTTATTGGTGCCATACCAGAAAGCACGGAAATTGGTATTGTCTGTAAAGAGTATTACCCTGCCCTTGCCCAGGTGCTTAACCACAAAGGGTACGCTGTTCCTGATGAGTTCCAGGTTCTCTTCTGAAATATATCCGCTTTGCAGTGGGCTTTCCGTGTATTGGATAGGGTTGTTGTAACTGTCTTTATCGGGTTCAACAAAGATGTTTGAATTCCTGAACAGGGAAATTCTGTCATTCTTGAAACCATAATTAATTGGATGTGAACGGTCTTGCCTGGCCTCAAAAATGGCCCCACCGGTGACCTGTGCACCCTCAAAATCACTGCGCTGCTCAAAACTGATATTCCTGGCAACCAGGGTGTCCTTCTTTAATTTTAGCTTCATCAGGTCATTTTTTTCAAACCACTCGGCTACGTTGCGATACCCGATCAATGTTCCCCCTTCCTTAACCCATACCTTTAACTTTTCGGCATCTTTTTTGTCGAAAGCACCGGGATCGGATGTTCCCGGAAGGATAATATCCGTATAAGAACTGAGATCTGTTTTTTTAAAGTAGTCACGATCTATTTTGGTGATCTTCATGTGGTACCTGGTATCGAACAAATGCCAGATCTCACCGGCATCATAGGAACGGACTCCCTTACCGACAATTATGGCCACCTTTTGTTTTTTCAAGGGATCAAAGTCATTGCTGCCGAGATCTATCCCCCGGGCAAGGCCGGTATCCACTCCGGTTACTTTGAGATTGTTTTCCCGGGCTACCCGCTGTAAAAACGCATGCAATTCCCCGGCATCCATCCCCTGGTTCCGGACAGGGATCATAATGGTCCCGTAGTCAAATGGTACACCGTCAATGGAAAAGGGAGATTTAGCTACCTTGGCCCGTAATCCACTGTTCACTATCTCATTCAGAGCCCTGGGGCTGTAATATTCATTCCATTCAAATAAATAGGCATATTTGCCCTGCTGACTGACACTTCCCTCAGGAAAGTCAAGGGTTGTAACTTCCGTTCCGGCGTTGGCAAGTGAACTTACCTCATCGTAGTCAACATTAAAAGCCAGAGGGAAGGTCCAGGCAGATATGTCGTAGAAAAGGCTGTCTGTAAATACAATTCGCTTTTCAAACATGGCCCTGATCATCCGGTAATTCTTTTGATTTGTGGGTACCACATAGCTATTACCCTGGGTGTAAGAAGTGCCACCCAGGGTCACGTCACCGGAGAGTTCGTGGAATTTTATATGTTGCCTTTGAAGGATCTCTGCCAAATGCCATATTCTGGCAGCGTCCTTGTGATCGCCAAAGATAATGGCCTTGGTTTTGCTACGGGCCGCCTCATGCCGCGCGTTTTGGTAAAACTCCCTTTGATAGGTCAGGATCTTTTGCCGCAAGTTTATTGCGGCATCAATGGTGGACAAAGCTGCCGTAAACTGATTCCGGATGGTAAAGGGAAAAGTTAAGATTCCATTTTCACTTTCCTGGATATGGCCCCGGGAACTTCCTTGTTCGAACAAAATCCCTATACCCCCGTTCACATCGGGAAAGGTAGAACCCTTCCCATAATAATAGTCGTCATAGTTTTCCTCTGAATAGTACAATGAGCCAATTTTGTCGAGGGCCCCGGCATGATAGCTGCCAATTTCCTTAGTTAATTCCTGATTCATTTTTGGTGTCAATGGATGTACCCTGGTGGGTTCCCCGGGCTGAAAAAAGAAGGTAGAATTCGTGCCCATTTCATGATGGTCCGTTAAAATATTCGGTAACCATTTGTGAAAAGTGGAAATGCGTGCCCTGCTTTCGGGCAATTGTACCGTAAGCCAGTCCCGGTTCATATCGAACCAGTAGTGATTGGTACGGCCTCCCGGCCAGACTTCATGGTATTCCCGTTCGTTTTTGTCGGAATTCAGGTGAATGCTCTTATTGGTATTTGCCCAGTAGGCAAAACGCTGAAGTCCATCCGGGTTAAAGGAAGGATCCATCAGGATGATCGTATTATCTAACATTGCTTCGATCCGGGGTCCCTGGGCAGCTGCCAGGTAGTAAGCATAGGCCAACCCTGCGTTGGCCCCGCTGGGTTCATTACCGTGAATAGAAAACCCCTGGTAGACTACAATGGGCATATCTTCAATATTCAAATTATTTCCGGGGCTTTCGGTCAGGGCAAGATGTTCTTGCCGTAATCGATCAATGTTTGAGTGGTTTTCAGGGGAGGTAACCGTAAGCAGTAAAATGGGCCTGCCTTCAAAAGTATATCCTCTTGTTTCTATGGTGATGCGATCGCTCAGGTCTGCAAGGATTTGCATATAGTACATCAATTTATCATGGGTAACGTGCCATTCACCCACCTCATGGCCAATTACATCGGAAGGTTTCGGGATGGCCTCGTTATAGGTGATGTCCCGGGGTAAATAGTAATTGAGGTCCGGCACTTCCTGGGCGATCAATGATAGCGTTAAAAGCAGTATCGGTAGAAGTGAAATTTTTTTCATGAAGGGTCCGTTCTTTCTGGAATTAGTCTGGTTTTAAAGGTAATTAATCCCCGGGCTTTGAACAAGGTAAGCGGTGTGGAACTTAGATATTCTGACAAAAGATAAATCTGGCTTTTAAGGGTTGACTGCACAAAAAAACGGCCCGTAATAACGAAGCCGTTCAGGTATTTTAAATAATATTTTAAATATCGTCGAAATCCACATCGGTAAAGCTATCTGTGGATTTGGGTTCACCATTTTCGCTTGGTTCCTCCTTTTTAAAATCGGATTGATGTCTTTCAGAGATTACCTCCACCCCTTTTTCATCAATGATGTAATCCATCATTTCTTCCATGATCTCTCTGAATGACTGAAAGTCTTCCTTATACAAATAAATTTTGTGTTTTTTGTAGTGGAATGAGCCATCCTCATGGGTAAACTTTTTACTCTCCGTAATGGTAAGATAGTAGTCTCCCGCCTTTGTACTCCTGACGTCGAAAAAATATGTTCTTCTTCCGGCCCGTAAAACTTTGGAGAAAATCTCTTCCTGCGCCACTAAATCTTTATCACTCATTTCGTCTTGTTATAGTTAGTATGTAAGGGTAATGTATCATCAAAAATGTGAAAAAAAAGCTAAGGAAACAACAATTTTCTAGTTTTCTTTCTCAGATAGTTGGTTGAAATATAACTCTTTATAATATCCCCCCACTGCCAGTAATCGATCGTGGGTACCCTCCTCTAAAATAGCTCCGTCCCCTAAAACAATGATCTTATCTGCATTTTTTGCAGAAGAAACGCGATGGCTTACAATCAGCGTGGTCCTGTTGCGGGAAGCCTTCTTAAGATTGTTTAAAATGGCCTCTTCTGTCTCCGTATCCACGGCAGACAGGCAATCGTCGAAGAGGTAGATTTCCGGATCTTTTAAAAGGGCCCTGGCAATGGAAATCCTTTGCTTCTGACCACCGCTCAGCGTAATGCCACGCTCTCCCAGAACGGTGTCATATTGGTTGGCAAACCCTACGATATTATCATGGACAACAGCCAATTTGGCGACAGCAATAATTTCATCCTCGGTTGCGTCCTCTTTTCCAAACTTAATGTTGTTTCTTATGGTATCTGAAAACAAAAAGGCATCCTGGGGTACTGCGCCAATAGAGGACCTTAGACTGTGGAGATTCAGTTTTTGGATTGGCACATCGTCGATCAGAACTGTACCGGAGGTAACGTCGTACAGCCGTGCAACAAGGTCAAGAATAGTAGATTTCCCGGCACCGGTTTTTCCAAGGATCGCTACGGTCTCGCCCTCATTTATTGTGAATGAGATATTTTTTATCGCCGTAATATGGGTGTCTTCATAGGTAAACGTAACGTTTTTAAATGCTATTTTACCTTTTATGGGTGTGGTGTGATCCACTGCGTTCCGGATCGATGGCTGTACCTCCAGAAATTCGTTGATCCTTTTTTGAGAGGCCTCGGCACGCTGTACAATGGAGGTGAGCCAACCTACAATGGCCACCGGCCAGGTGAGCATATTGACGTAAAGAATGAATTCTGCAATGGTACCGACGGATTCTATTTCCCCATTGATATACTGTTTACCACCGATGTAGATGACAAAAATATTACTGATGCCGATGAGAAGGATCATCAGGGGGAAAAACCAGGCGTTCACCTTGGCGAGATCCATGCTCTTGTCCTTACCCTCAGTTGCGAGTATCTGTACTTCGTTATTTATCATGGGTTGCATGCCATATGCCTTAATTACCGACACCCCGGAAAAGGATTCCTGGGCAAAGGTGGACAGGGTGGAAAGGTATTCCTGCACCCTGGTACTTCGCGTGTGGATTATTCGGCTGATCTGGTATATTAAAACGGAGAGAATAGGCAAGGGCAACAGGGAATAAAAGGCAATTGTAGGGGCCTTGATAAACATCAATGGTATCAGGCAGACAAACAAGGTCAGTGTTTGTATACCATACATGATCGCCGGACCGGCGTAAAGCCTTACCTGGCTTACGTCTTCGCTAATGCGATTCATCAGGTCCCCGGTCCTGTTTTTCTTGTAGAAATTAAGGCTTAGCAATTGATAGTGATCAAAAACCTCATTTTTCAGGTCGTATTCAATATAGCGCGAAACATTGATTATGGTCTGCCGCATCAGGAAAGTAAAGAAGCCCGAAAGCAGTGCCGCGCCAATTATGATGAGGATATATTGCAAAAGGAGGTCACGTGCCATGGGTTCATCGATCTCCGTCGAGACAAAATTTTCAACGACCTCAATCGACTTTTTCACATAAGAAGGCATTACCAGTTGAAAAATTCTCGCAATAACGGTAATGATGATACCGACCAGTAATTTAAACCAATATTTCCTGAAATATTTATTGAGATGTTTTAGCTCCTTCATTCGGTTGGCCGGCTAATGCGCTATGGTATTCAAATAATTCGGTAAAGATAGCAGTTTGGGTGCAATTGTAATGTTATAGAAGTTATAAGATATACATTGCTTTTTTTGGATTGAGATATTAAATAGATTAGTATTTTTGCCGGGTTACAAATGGTCAATCAAAGGTAAAGTTCTTTAAAAATGCTTACAAGAAGGCATATTCGGGTTAAAGTAATGCAATGTATATATGCATTGACCCAATCCTCAGATGATTCCCTGGAGAAACAGGAAAAGTTCTTAAAAGTAAGTATCGATAATACCTATACGTTGTACCTGGTCCTCTTAAGCCTCCTGAAGGAAATACACGTAATGGCTGAGAAACATGTGAGGCATTCTTCGACCAAATATATGGCCACTGTCTCCGACAGTTACCCCAGGCAGGCAAAATTCCTGCATAACCGCGTATTGCTTCAGATCGTCAACAATCAGCCGCTGTCCAACGAAATTAACCGCCGTAAATTAAAAAACTGGTATCTCAATGAAGAATACGTAAAAATAATTTACAGGGCAATCGTGGAAAGTGAACTGTACCACAGGTATATGAGCAGTTCTGAAAATTCCTATGGGCAGGATAAAAACCTGCTGGTCGATTTATTCCGGGAGGTTATTGCGCCCAGTGAAAAGATTTATGAGTATTTGGAAGATGATACCATTACCTGGGTAGACGACATTCCTCTCATTAATACGTTTATATTAAAGCAATTGAAGAAAGTAAGGGAAGATCAGTCATCTTCATTCTTCTTACCCAGGCTATTGAAAGACCGGGACGACCTGGATTTTGCCAATGACCTGCTTGCTAAAACACTGGTTAACAATGCGCAATTAGTGCGTGAAATTGAAGGGAAAACACCCAACTGGGATAAAGACCGCATCGCCGATATAGATGCTATCCTGTTGAAAATGGCTATCTGCGAATTGCTTAATTTTACGTCCATCCCTGAGCGGGTGACTATTAATGAGTATTTGGAAATTGCCAAAGAATATTCAACTCCCAAAAGCAGTATTTTTATCAATGGTATTTTAGACAAATTGGTTCGGGAGTACAAACTTGATGGAAAGCTTAAAAAAGCCGGTCGTGGGTTATTATAAATATTTATTCCTTAATTTTGCTGCGAATTAATAAAAATACCATCAATATGAAAAGAATTGTTACGGCTTTAAGTTTAGTTTCCCTGATTGCGTT
>DATGCB010000392.1:0-10197 GCA_035312365.1 Eudoraea sp.
TCAGGCTACCTAAGTAACCACCGTCAGGATCTAATAACATCCACAGATCCGAATTTCCGTCCTGTGGATATGGAATTCGCACCGGACGGTTCCTTATATTTTATCGATTGGCACAACGTACTGATCGGTCATATGCAGCACAATGCCAGGGACCCCCTGCGCGATCACGTCCACGGGAGGGTCTATCGCATGACTTATCCCTCAAGGCCCCTTGTAGAACCTGCCCGGGTTGCAGCTGCCAGCATTGATGAACTACTCGGGAATTTAAAACTTCCTGAGTACCGGACGCGGTACAGGACAAGAAGGGAATTGCGCGGACGGGGGACGAAAGAGGTTTTGCCCAAATTGGATAGATGGGTGGAGGAGTTGGATGTTGCGGATCCTTCATACGAACATCACCTATTGGAAGCATTATGGGTAAGTTGGGGCCTTAACAGGATTAATGTACGCCTGTTGAAACAATTGTTAAACGCCAAAGATTTCAGGGCACGCGCAGCTGCTGTCAGAGTGCTTAGATATGCCGGCAATCAGGTCGCGGACCGGGAGATCCTCCTGATGTCGGCCGCCCGGGATGTAAACCCCCGTGTACGGCTCGAGGTCCTGGTGGCCGCCTCCTGGCTTGAAACGGAAGCAGGTATGCCCATCCTGGAAACCATAGCGGAGCTACCGCTTGACGACTGGATGAAATTGCCATACGAATCCGTCGTTGCCCATATAAACGGCCACAATGTCGGGCAGGATCCCTCAACGAGCAAAGCCGCCACAGAACTGGAGGGAAAGGAACTTGATTTGTTTATTAAAGGGGAGGAGATCTATCACCGTGAGGGATTTTGTGTTACCTGTCACCAGGATGACGGGAAAGGCCTTTCCGCTTCGCAATTTCCTCCCCTGGCAGGTGTGGAATGGGTTACTGGTAGTGAAGATCGACTTATTAAAGTTACGCTTAACGGTATGATGGGGCCCGTCCACATTCAGGGGAAAACATATCCCGGACAAGTACCCATGATGCCGTTTAAAGGGATGTTGAACGACGAGGAAATAGCAGCGGTATTAACCTTTGTCAGGAATGCTTTTGGCAATAAGGCACCTGCAATCTCCCCGGATAAAGTTAAAGAGGTGCGTGAGAGCATCAGGGATAAGGAAGGCTTCTATTTGGCCGATGAGCTGTTGAAAGAACATCCCATGGAGTAAAATTGCCCCCGGCGTAACTGTGACCAGCCAACCTCGTTCGACAAAGAGGGGAATGAATCGCGCCTTTGGCGAGAGAAAGGGGAGTTTTGAGACCAGGGCAAAGAGCCAGGTTCTGTCACGTAATTCTCAAACCCTCCGTCTCCCGCTTTTTTAGCGGGATCCACCTCCCTTCGCCTGAAGGGAGGAACTTTTACACCGAACTGATAATAAGCTTCTGGGCTGCAATAGGATTGCGGAGAAAGAATGATTAGTTAATACACCTAAGCGAATTAAAGGGAAGAACTTTTACCTTTAGTCACATTATATTCCCTCATGACAGGATCCCTTCTGAATTTAATCATTTGACGAATACTCAAATATCTTTTCCATGGGCAGCCATTTCTCCCCCGCCTTGGCCATGGGGAGAGCCTGCTGGTATTTCCACATCAGAACTTCCCATTCCTGTACTTTTTTGTTACCGGCATCCTTTTGCGCTTTGCTGTCAAATGAAAAATCATCGGTCACTTCAATGATCATAAACAACCGGTTCCCTATGCGATAAATTTCCATATGCTCAATTCCGGAATCCGCCAGGCTCTCCAGTACTTCGGGCCATACGTTCCTATGGTATTCCTCGTACGCTTCAATAAGTTTTTCATCATCCTTTAGATCCAGGGCCAGGCAGTGTTTTTTCATGATGTATTCATTTAATTATGATTATTTGAAATTCAGAGGGATAAATGTACGTGAAATGATCTTTTTGTCTTTCACTTTATATAAGGTAAACCCCGAGCGGATTTGAAATCCGTTATAATAAAACTGATCAGGGCCTGTAATGGCCGAGGTCTGCGCAAAAATCGTACCGGACCCCGCTATAGTGGCTTCCTGAACCGCATGATAATGGCCTGCCAGCGCAAGTGGATACGCCCGTTTCCCGATCCGTTTCTTGACCTCCTTAAAATTGTAGGCAATATGCCTGTGCCTCAGGGTATCATTCTGTATAAGTAGTTGGGGGCCGTAAAATTTATGGCTTTCGAACATCTGAAATGAAAACCCGGGCGACACCAATGGAATATGATTGAAGGTGATAACAGGTGTATCCGGCCCAATGTAGTTAAGGTCCGTTTCCAGCCAGTCCAATTGAACGGAATCCACCCCACCGTAATAATACGTATCCTGATACCCAACAGCGTCCAGGGAAATAAAGTGCAGGCCCCCGTAATTGAAGGAATAGTAATTGGGTCCAAGAAATTTCCTGAACATCTTTTTACCGTAAAGCGGATGGTCGGGAGCTACCCCTGATTTATCCCGTTCTATACCGAAAATCTCATGGTTACCCACGCCACTGAAGACCGGTATGCTCATTTTTTTAGTTTCGGTTACATACATCTGATAGTAATTCCCCGCGGTTCCTTCATTTACCCTGAGGGCATCACGGACCAAATCCCCGGTTACGATGACAAAGTTTACCCCCAGGGAATCAACCATGGTCCTGAAGCGCTCCATCCGTGGAAGGTTCAGGGAATCAATATGGGGATCCGAAGCATGGATAAATTGAAACTCGTCCTGCGGGTTGCTTTTTCGGATTGGAAATTTCAGTTCCCCGGCTTTGGGCAGGTAGTATGAACCGGAATACCCGGTGGGCATGCTGATAAATACATACGGGAAGTCCGCAGTGGATTCCATCAGAAAATTTCCAAGATCATCCGTAATTGTTGCTTTTAACTGATCCGAAACTACGACGCCTTCCACTCCTTCCTCCCCCGGATCCCAATGGTTGTTTCCATTTTTGTCATCAAAGACCGTCCCTTTTACTTCGAACGCCTGGGGGAATAGGTTGAACCCGGTCAGGGCCAATACTAATATCCATATATTTTTCATATTCTGCTTAAAACGATGTCCTGTGGCCTACTATTTTTGCACTAGAAATCCGGGTCGAAAACCAGGGTATCTAATTCCGTGGCCTTCCAGGGGGTAACCTTTCCCTGTGTCCTGTATCGGATCCTGCTAATGGTTCCTGCGGAAATTCCGGACTGACGATGCCCCCAACTATTTCTTATGTAGGTGGCGATCGCTGCAATATCTTCATTTTGCAAGGTAGAAAACGAAGGCATACTGGGCAGGATATCCGGAATATCATAACGCCTTCCATCCACGGTCACGGGACCCTCCATCCCGTGCAACAGAATCATCGCCAATTTATAATCTTCCCCGGTAACCCATTCAGACGCCTGTAAGGGGGGAGCAAACCTGGCCATCCCCTCTCCCCGGGTTCCATGGCAATTGGCACAAAGGTTTAGAAATTTTTGCCGGCCGGCAGTATATACGCTTCGGTCTATCTCTGGTTGCTGCTTTCCGTCCAACTTCGGATCCAGAGGCTTACCGGGCCATGTAAACTGAGCCTGGATGGCGGATAATATGGGCTGCAGGCCGGGAGACAATGATTCGGTATTATCGAAAATGGCCGGTCTTACTCCCAGGGAAATTTCCGTGGAATCATTTCTTTTTCGGGCATTTTTAATCCCCTGAGCGATTGCGGTTTTTGTCGGCAGAAGTACGGATCTATCGCCTGATCCAAGCATGGAAAACAACGTCCTTAATTCATCAACTGATCCCTTATTTGTAATTGCAGCAGCCAGCATTTCGATAAAAATTTGACTGTTCTGATCTGTAATCTGCCCTGCTCCCCGAGTTACCATCTCCTTAAGCATCTCCAATTCGCGGTCTTCCAGACTGCTCATGACCACATCGCGGGCAAGGGGTTGTTCGCTGTATGCCGTAAGGAATTTATTTGAAATTGAAAAAGCAATCTCTTCTGAAATGAACGCTCCGGACAGTACCATCTGCATCTGTAGCACCGGTGGCGATGCGTCGTAATTTTCGGCGATAAATCGCTCTACCTTATTTTTAATATCAGTTTCACCAGCGCTCAAAGGCATCATCAGCCGCAAAGCGGTTTGTGCTACGAATGGATCCTTCGCTTTTAAAGCCTCAAGGCAAACCTCCGGGTCCGTAACCCCCAATCCATCCAGCGTCCATAAAGCGTGTAATTTGGCCAAAGCATCTCCTGTCCTTACCGTCTTTTCCAGGGCGGGCACCACCGAAAGAAGCTTCTTATCAACGAGTAGTCGTTGTGCCATATCACGGGTCCAGCCATTGGTACTCCCCAGGGCTTTCACCAGGTCTGACGGGAGGAGCTTTGAAAGGTCGGGATTAGCATATCCTGATACTTTCTTAGGGCCAATACGCCAAATCCGGCCCATATGTACTGGCTTGTCCAGTTTCCGCTCCAGTGTAATTTCTCTCAGGTAAGGGGTCATATACGGTCCGTGTTGTATGATCCCCTTGTACATATCTACCACGTAGATGGCCCCATCGGGTCCTGAAGCCAATGAAATTGGCCGGAATCTCTCATCCGAGGACGCCAGAAACTCTTTATCACTGTAAGCTCCCTCCGCACTCAGCATAAATCCATCTTCCATAATCTTATTCCGTTTGATGAGGTTGGCAGTGGGTTCACAAACAAAGGCATCCCCGTAATAGGATTCGGGCAGGGCATTGCCCCTGTAAATAATCGGGCCACATGCTGATGCAAATTCCAGAAGGTGGCCCCGGTCATCCAGGGTACCCGGCACATACCCTCTGTTGACTGCCCTGTTGCTGCGGATGGGATAAATTTTCCTTTCCAGGGTAAGGCCATGGTCAATGCCGGTGGTTGGGCTATGGTTTTTATTCTGAAGAAGGGCGTTGGGAGGGACAAGGTCGGCATGCAACTGGGACCAATTGTAATTGTAAAACAAACGCCCGGCATTATCATGGGTAATACCCCATTGACCCCGAAATTCGGTTTCCTGCTTTTTCCATTCCCCGTCCACAAACCGGTAGCGATACCTTGACTTGGCATTGTACAACCAATTGTCCATTCCTCGCCACAGGCCGTTCGCCGAATGTTCCGGCATGCCCGACCCGCCGTAGGTTGAATCGATCATTATCCTGGAATCCGCTACAAAATCCCCGTCGGCATCCCCGGCAAACAAAAGGGGTATATTCTCGGATACCAGGGCACCCCCTTCTACCAGGGCAATGGCCCGTGGTAATACCAGGCTGTCTAAAAACACCGTACTCCGGTCCATTGTCCCATCCCCGTCGTCATCAAACAGGACAGACACCCTGCCTACCGGATCGTTTTCGCCTGTACCCTCAATATCCGTCATAAATCCCAACATTTCCACAACCCAGAGCCGTCCCCCTTCATCAAAGGCTATTGCGACGGGATCCTGAACCAGGGGTTCGGAAGCCACCAATTGAATCTGCACATCTTCTTCTGCCAGCACAAAAGACCGCAACGCTTCGGATGGTGATAAAGGGGGTGAAGGATCTTTCCCGCAATTCAAAAAAAACACGCACAGCCATGGAAGCCACAGGCCCTTAACCGCGGTTACGCGCATGTTGTATTTACGAAACATAAGTCGTCGATTACAGGGGTATTATAGTAAAAAGGTTGCCGCAAATATTAATGTGGCAGCAAAAATACCCACCACAAAAGTTCCCAAAGTATAAACTCTATAACCTGTTTTAACATCGATGCCAGAAAACTGGGTAAGGATCCAGAAACCACTGTCATTGGCATGGGAAACGACCATGGCCCCAGCTCCGATTGCGGCGACTACCAGCGCTTTGTCTATCTCCGTTGTAAATCCCATGGTGACCAGTAAGGGTGCAATTATGGATGCGGTGGTGATAAGCGCAACCGTGGAGGAACCCTGGGCCGTCTTTATGGCTGCACAGAGAAAAAATGGCAGCCAGATCCCAAGATTGGCACCGGAGAGCGAATCCGCCAGCGTGTCTGCAATCCCACTATTTTGGAGTATGGTTCCGAAAATACCTCCGGCGCCCGTTATCAGAATGATATTGGAAGCATCGGTAAGGGCCTTGCCTACCCATCCGGTAGTCGCCAACATCTCTTTATCAAATTTCCTTGGCAGAAGAAATGAAAAGAGCATCCCAATGATCAGTGCTATGATCGGGGAACCGATAAACGAAATAAACTTTATGATCCCCAGGGACTCCTGATCCTCCGAAATATTGAATTCCATGATCGATTTCCCTACAATCAGCAAAATCGGGATCAATATGGGCAAAAACGATTTGAAGGCGGAAGGGGCCTTTTTCATTCTTTCCTGGATGACCTCATCGGTTACATCGGGGTTGGGATCAATATAGGTCCTGGGGCCCATCTTCTTACAATAGGCGATGGCCACGACCAGCGATAACAAACCTATTACCAGCCCCACCAGCATGACCAGCCCCACATCGGCGCCGATGATACCAGCGGCTGCAATTGGTCCTGGTGTAGGCGGTACCAGCACATGGGTGATCATAAGTCCCAGGATCAGGGCGGTGGCCGTACCCACAATGGACAATTTAGCACGCTTGGTTAAACTTTTATTCAGGGGACTCAGGATGATAAATCCGCTATCCGCAAAAACGGGAATGGAAACGATAAAGCCAACAATACCCATGGCCTCATGGACCCGCTTTTTTCCAATAACACGCAGCACAACCTCAGCAAGTTTGTACGCTCCACCGGAATGTTCAAGAAAGGCCCCAATAATGACTCCAAGGATGATAACAATGCCGATTTTCCCAAGGGTTATTCCAAAACCGTCATTGACAAAGGTCACAACATTCTCAAGGGTCATGCCCGAAAAAAGCGCAAAGAATAAGGCCGCGCCCAGCAGGGCCAGGAATGGATGGACATTGAATTTAGCAGTAAGGAGAATGATCAGTAGTACACTAATCAGCAATAGTAAAATGGAAATCATAGGTTGGATGGTTTAAAAATTAATGTGCGTCCCGGGTGACTTCGGAACCGGATTTTCCGGTGAGAAAATCAAGGTCCGCCCCCAAATGGGCTTGTTGTACCGTTCTGGTATATAAATTTACATAGCCCCTGGCCATAGGAGGCTTCGGAGGTATCCAGGCGGCCCTTCGCTTGTTAATTTCGGCTTCATCCACTTCCAGATGAAGTTTTCTATTCGGAACATCGAGTACTATGTAGTCGCCCGAATGTACAAGACCAAGGACTCCTCCGACGGAAGATTCGGGAGAAATATGCAATACTACGGTGCCAAAGGCGGTACCACTCATTCGACCGTCCGAAATACGGACCATATCCTTGATTCCTTTTTTGAGTAGTTTCTCGGGTATCTCCATATTTCCGACCTCTGCCATTCCCGGGTATCCGACAGGCCCGACACCTTTGAGAACCATAATGCTGTTTTCATCGATTTCCAGGTCCGGTTGGTCAACGGAGGCCAGGAATTCCTCGATCGTCTCAAAGACAACGGCTTTACCCCGGTGTGTCATCAATTCCGGTGTGGCCGCCGAAGGTTTAATCACCGCACCGTCTTCACACAGGTTCCCGTAAAGAACGGCAATGCCGGCTTCTTCCAAAAAAGGCTGTTTCATGGAAGCTATTACTTCAGGATTATAACATTCAGCCCTTTGATTGTTTTCACCAAGAGGCTTCCCATTCACGGTGATGGCATCATTGTGAAGATGCTCCTGCATTTGTTTAATTACTACCGGCAATCCACCCGCATCAAAAAAGTCTTCCATTAGAAATTTACCGGAAGGCATCAGGTTTACCAGCAACGGTATTTTACTCCCCAGCGTGTCAAAGTCTTTCAAATTAAGCGTCACACCAATTCTTCCGGCTATCGCCTGCAAATGGATGATAAAGTTCGTGGAACCTCCTACCGCCGCGTTGAGTTTTATGGCATTTTCAAAGGCCTCCCGGGTTAAAATTTTTGACAATCGAAGATCCTCCCTTACCATTTCCACAATACGCCTTCCAGAGAGCTGGGCCAGTACCTTTTTCCTGGAGTCCACAGCAGGTATAGCGGCTGCGCCGGGCAAGGTCAGCCCCAGGGACTCTACCATACACGCCATGGTGGAAGCTGTTCCCATGGTCATACAATGACCTGCGCTGCGCGCTGAACAAATTTCGGCCTCGATCTGATCTTCAGGTGTAAAGCCCTCGTTTTGTATTTTGTCTTTGAGTTGCCAGACGAACGTTCCCGAACCTATGCGTTCACCTTTATATTTTCCGTTAAGCATGGGACCTCCCGGCACAACGATCGTTGGCAGGTCAACACTGCAGGCCCCCATGACCGTCGAAGGTGTGGTCTTATCACAACCCGTGAGAAGGACTACCCCGTCCAGCGGATTGGCCCGAATAGATTCTTCGGTATCCATACTCGCCAGATTCCGGAAAAGCATGGCCGTAGGTCGCATAAGGATCTCACCGGTACTTGTAACAGGAAATTCAAAAGGAACTCCCCCGGCTTCCAGGACACCCTTCTTCACAAACTCTGCAAAGTCGCGCAGATGTCCGTTACACGGCGTAAGGTCAGACCATGTATTGCAGATGCCGATGACCGGTCGGCCCTCGAAATAGTCATTGGGATATCCCTGGTTACGCAACCAGGATCGATGAATAAAGGCTGATTTTGCATCTCCGGGATTAAACCAGGAGGTACTTCGCAATTTTTTATGATTCTTTTTTTTCATTCATCCATAATTAAGGGGTTCATTGATAAAATCCCAATATTTGAATGGTGAATATAATGAAATTACAGTTTCATCCTTTGGTACGACTTTAAAATGCTGCAGGGGTACTTCTCCGAGACCGCGATTTTTACTGACTCTTTATTGTTATTCAAAAATTTCCGGCCAAATTTTATTGAATTCCCGGGAAATGTTTCCAAAATGGCGGTCTACCATTACCTTCCAACCGTATTTTCCCTAAAAATAGCTACATTAGTCAGTATTCTATTGGATTATCATGGCATTTACCACATGAAACGCAGAAAATTTATCGCAAACTTATCTACCGGAGTTGTGGCGGCATCTATGCCGGTACTGCCGGTGTATCCTTCCACGCTTTCAGAAAACCGCTTTGGAGTTGCAGAGGCCTCATATGTTATGCGATGGTACAGGAAGATGCAAAGTGATCAGTACCCACCATTTACCAACGCTATGGATATGTTGGAACATTGTGGTGCTTTGGGGTTTGGGGGTATACAGGTGGGTATAAGAAACTGGGACAAAAGCTATGCAAGCACCTTGAGAAAGCGTGCCGAATCGTTGGATATGTTCCTGGAGGGTCAGATAAAACTGCCACAGGACGGGACGGATTCGGACAGGTTTGAAGCGGATGTAAAGGCAGCAAAAGAAGCCGGCATTGATGTCATCAGGGCAGCCTGCCTATCCGGCAGAAGGTACGAAACCTTTGACTCCCTCCCCGCCTTTGATACATTTAAAGAGGCATCCATACATTCATTATGGCTGGCAGAGCAGGTCGTGAAAAAACACCGGGTAAAACTTGCTGTAGAGAACCACAAGGACTGGCGTGCAAACGAATTCATAGAAATTCTTAAGATCATTGGTAGCGAATGGGTAGGTGTTACCCTGGATACCGGAAATAACATTTCGCTGCTGGAGGACCCGATGGAAGTTGTGGAAGCTTTAGCTCCCTATGCCTATTCGGTCCATTTAAAAGATATGGGCGTAGACGAATATGAGGACGGGTTCCTGTTGTCCGAAATTAATCTGGGCGAAGGGTACCTGGATATTGAGCGCATGATATCGATCATTAAAAAACACAATCCCGATGTACGGTTTAATCTGGAAATGATAACGCGTGATCCCTTAAAAGTCCCCTGCCTGACCGAAAAGTACTGGGCCACATTTAATGAGATCTCTGCCGTTGAACTGGCAAAATATTTACATGCCGTACGAAACCAGAAAGTAAAAGAACCCCTGCCGCTCGTGTCCGGCAAATCCACTGATGAACAATTAAAACTGGAAGTTGATAATAATCGTATTTCTCTAAACTATGCCAAAAACCATCTGGGTTTCAAATAATCAATTAAACCAAGCGAACCATGAGTGATCATCTACTTCCCGGCATTAAACAATTTGATATGACCGGCAAAAACGCCATTATTACAGGGGGTTCCA